>JAJYMF010000250.1 GCA_021787175.1 Pseudomonadota bacterium
TCTCGCATGCGCGACGCGCTGTGCTGTATCGATCTCTCTACACCACTGTGTGAGTGCCGAAACCGCGTCGAACATGGATCGACGCTCGATTTCCCTTCGTAGTCTGTAGCGCCGGCGCAACACCAGCGTTGATTTCGACGTGCCGGCCGCCCATCGCTTCTTCGCGTAAACAGTCACTTGCATGTTTGGCATCGCCCTTGCCTCTAGGACCGTGCAATGGACCGAGGGGATGCCCACATGCGTACAGCCGGCGGAAACACACGCACCACGTGGCTGGCGGGCTGCAAGGCAGCACTGCTGATTCTTGCCTGCGGTTTCGATCAGGCGGATGCCGCCGGCGCCCGCCAGGGCGTGTATCCGTGGCTGGGTGAAATCGTGCTGCTGCGCGACGTACCTGCACGCGCCGCCGTCCGGTCTGCCCCACCCGGCATGGCGCTGATCGTCGACCCCAGTCCGCGCGGTGAGCTTGAGGCCACCCTGGCTGCGCGCGAACTCGACGACGGCGATCTGCTGGCCACCGCCACGGCAGCGCCAATGGTCGGCTCTGCGCTGCAGGGCATGCCCAACGTCCACAGTCTGATCGGCCCGACGCTCGGTATCGCGCCGGCGCGCGGTGCCGGTCCCGGTGGCGCGCTGACCGGACCCTTGGGCGCGCTGGGCGGTGCCACACGCGGCATCGGCGGTTCCGTCACCGGCGCGCTGCAAGGCGCCGGACTGCTGCCGCCCGCGGGCGGCCACTGAGATGACGGGCATGCGCTCACGTCGGCTGCTGCTGCTGATCCTGCTGCCTTGCGCAGCCCCGGCGTTCGCCGACGACTACACCGCCATGCTGCAGTACCTGACCCACAGCAGCATGGACGGAAACGCACTGGCCGGCGCGCACGGCGTGATCGCGGTCAACCTCGCGGCCGGCGACGCCAATTTGCAGACCAATCTCGGCGCGATCGCCGTTGGTGATCGCGCCGTCGCCATCGCGCTGCCCGCGCAGCAGATCGATCGCCTGACCGCGACGCACCCCGACGCTATGAGCGCGCGCATCGCCGGCAACGCGCTAGCCGGCGCGCGCGGCATCGTATCCATCAATCAGGTCAGCGGCATCGCCAACCGGCAGGTCAATGCGGTGACGATGCAGCTGAGCCCGCAAGGCATTCACGAGGAGGCGGCGGACGACTGGTTCGCCGCCTCGTTCGCGAATACGGACGCGTCACGCGCGCGTCCGGCAGGGGCTTCTTCCCGCGAGCCAAGGTCCGCGACGGTGTCGTCGTCGGCCCTCAGGGGGTTGGAAGGAGTCGTGCAAATCAACCAGGTCGCGGGCATGGGCAACCTCACGGGCAACCAGATGGTGCTCAACGTGGAAACGCCTCCGCACTGATTCCTACAAAGGCAGGAGATGAACATGAACGCAAAACTCAACCGGACCGCGCTCGCCGTGGCCGTGGCATCGCTCTTTGCCGCGGCTCCCGCGGCATGGGCACAAAGCTGTGGCGATACCGGAGTCACCTGCAACATCAACATCAACTACACGCTGGACCAGGTGGATTGGGTACGCAATAACACCTACACGCTGTATTCGGATGAGGTCGTGAACCACGATGAAAACGTCGACACGAACTCCGACACGCAGATCCGCTACGTGCGCATGAACAAGGATCTCAGCCTGGTCACCGACATCACCATCAGCGGTGCCCCTGTTGTGTCGGGCAATATCGAGGTCGACTCGGCGGCGGTCGCGGTAATCGACAACCGGCAGTCGATTTCTTCCGAGTGGGTGGAAAACGATCTGCTCAACAACACCGCGTCGATCGGCGATGCAGTGGGTCAGACCGCGTCGGGCAATCTCGGCTTCAACGTGGCCGCGGGCGACAACAACGTTCAGGACAACGCTGCCGCACTGTCGGCGACCGATGCCCAGTACGCCTTCGGCATGGCCGACGCCGAGATCTTCGTCGAGCAGGTGAACGGCGGGGGTAGCTCATACCACGATGGCGATTATTGGTGGTCGTCGGACGGCAACTACACCAGCAACGCCGGCGTGACCAACAGCGCCAGCCTGAGCGGTGATGCCTTCCAGAATGCCTCGGGCAACATCGGCATCAACATCACTGCCGGCAACAACAACATGCAGAAGAACGCGCTCGCCGCGTCGGTGGCCACCACCAGCATGGCGCAGGCATCGGTCAGCTCGAACCAGAAGTCGTCCGGCAACTACGTGAGCAACAGCGGCTACTTCGATACGCTGGTCAGCACCTTGTACGTCACGCTGGGCGGCACGGTGTCCGGCAGCAATGAGGATGGTTCGATCAAGGGCAGCTATACCGGCACGGCGGATCAGCGCTACGACATGTATCCGGACAACTGGGGCAAGGGCGCGAATGAGAGCCCGACCTCGCCCCATCCGACCACGGGCCCCTGGCTTGGCCACACGGACTGGGACACGAGCACCCAGCTCACCGACATCAACGGCAACAACATCGTGCGCACGCCGGGCAATGACCCGGGCGATCCCAGCAACGACGGCGGCTCGCTGGTGATGAACGAGAACGGTCAGCTGACCATCGAGGAGATGGCGGCCACCCTGAGCGGCACGATTTCCTACGTGCAGCAGATCGCGGTGCTTGCCTCGAACGACGCCTCGCTGTCGGGCAACGCGTTGCAGAACGCCTCCGGCAACATCGGGGTCAACGTGTCGGCCGGCACCGGCAACATGCAGGCCAACAGCCTGGCGCTGGCCGTGGCGCAGCCGACCACCGGTGGCGGCGGCACGCCTCAGGAATGATCGGTGGCAATAACCGGAACGGGGCGGCACGCCGCCCCGTTCTCTTCGCGGTGGCAACAACAACCGTTTCGGCAGCAAGCGGCGGAGAGTATCGATGGAGCGGACCCTGATCCGTGCGATCGCCATGGCGGCGGCCTTTCTCGTGAGCTTCGGCGTCGATGCGGCGGACGTCCGTTTCAGCGGGGTGCTGCCCGACGGAAGTCTGCTGACGCGCAATGTGGTTAGCCTGCGCGAGTCGCGCTACGTCAACATGATCCCGCAGCGGACCGACTTCAGCTGCGGTGCGGCGGCGCTGGCGACCTTGCTGCGCTACGCCTACCGCATGGATGTGGACGAGAACGTCGTGATGCAGGGCATGCTCGCCGTTGCCGATCCGGCACTGGTTCGCGCACGCGGTTTTTCGCTGCTCGACATCAAGCGCTACGTCGAAAGCCTGGGCATGCGGGGGCGCGGTTACCGCGTCGATCTGCAGCGTCTGCAGAGCCTGCGCATTCCCACGATCGTCCTGCTGGACACCCAGGGTTACAAGCATTTCGTCGTGCTCAAACGCGTTGCCGGGGACCGCGTCGACGTGGCCGACCCGGCGTTGGGCAACAAGTCCTATGCGCTGGCCGACTTTCAGCGCATGTGGCCCAGCAAGGCCGTGTTCGCCGTGATCGGCAGCGGCTTCGATCGTGACACGGTGCTGTTCGACCGTTCCGGCCCGCCCAGCGCACGCGCGCTGTTTGCGCTGCAGGGCCCCATTTCCGACGGTGAACTGCTCGACTTCGGATTCACCCATGCGGATCTGTTTTGAGGGAGTGTGCGATGCAGACGCGAGTGATGGGTTTGACGGTGGCGGTAGCGGTAGCGGTGGCGTGTGCCAGCTGCCTGGGCGGTACCGCAAGCGCTGCGGACGCCGATCGCCCGTTGGCTCGCGGCCTGCAGGAGTTGCCCGAGACCGCCTTGGGTGACATGCGCGGCCGCTATCTGGTCGGCAGCAACACCGTGCTGTATTTCGGCGTGCAGATGCTGTCGAGCTGGCAGATGCCGGATGGACGCCTGCTCAGCGGCAGCGCGCTGGTCAATATCGATTTTCGCGGCGGATCGCCGGTGGTCAGCTTCACGCCCACGGTGAGCATCGTCAACACCGGACTGGGCGGCACGCTCGCCGACACGCACGCGCGTGCGATCGACAGCAGCGGCGTCGCCAACGCCTCCGGCCTGGTACAGAACATCCAGGTGACCGGTGATCACAACCGCGTCGGGAATACGCTGCGTCTCGACGTACTGGGCACGGTTCCATCCGGTATCGGCGGCGGCAGCGGTCCGGATTCGGCGCAAACCACCAGCGACGGCGCCAGTGCGCGCGTGGCGCTCACGCCGGACGGCATTGGTGTGACCCTCGCGCTGGCCGATCAGGGGCTGGTTCAGCAGATGATTCGCGGCAACGGCGCCGGCATGGGCAGTGTGCTGCAAAGCGCCGCCGTACTTGGCGACAATCATCTGATTACCAACCAGTTGCAAATGACGTTGGTGTTTCAGCAGCTGGATCCGGCGAATCTGCTGCGACAGAACGTAGCGCAGTCGCTGTCCCAGATGCGCGGGCTCGATCACCCCTGAGGGGGTGGGGATGCCCCCGGGCTGGACTCGCGCGGTTCACGACTATCATTCCGGAGGGAGGGTTTTGTGCATGCGCACCATCCATGGACGCACGCTGCTGGGGCTGATGGCGTTGTCGGCACTGAGTTCGGAACCGCTGCTGGCGGCAGATGATGAGGCGGCTACCGATGCGGCTCAAGTGCAGGCGCTGCAGCGCGAGTTGCAGACGCTCAAACAGCACTACGCGGAAGAGGTGCGCAAGCTGCGCGAGATCGACGCCCGCCTGCAGGCGCTGACCGCGCGGATGGGCGGCAGCACGGCCGCCGCCGCCCCACCGGTTGCGCCTTCGCCGGCATCGCCGATGATCGAAGCCGGCTCCGGATCAGCGGTGCCCGGCGCCAGCGCGATGGCGCAGGCGCCTGCCGAGGGCGCCAGTCGCCCGCCGGTCGGAACCCGTTCGGCTGGCGCCACGCGCAGCGTTGAAGACGTGCTGCTGCAGGAGCATGCAGTCTTCAATCAGCCGCTGATCCTCGAAGCCGGCATGACCTATGCGCGCTATGACCGCAAGCAGCTCACCCTGAACGGATTTCTCGCGCTGGACGCGATCTTCCTCGGCAATATCGCGATCGAGAACGTCGAATCCGACACCTTTACCTTCACAGGTTCCGCGCGCTACTCGCTGACGCCCAATCTGACCGTCAACGTCGATGTTCCCGTGCTGCAGCGCTGGACCACCTATCAGAAAGGCGGTGCCGGCGGCGCGGCGGCGGTGGTCGCGGAGAAGCAGGTGGGATCGGAGGCCCATATCGGTGACGTCAGCGGCGGTGTCAGCTATCGGCTGTTCGCCGAGACCGCGACCCGACCCGACATCGTGCTCAACACCAGCGTCAGCATCCCGACCGGACGCGCGCCCTACGGCATCAGCTGGCGCGTGCTCGAAAGCCAGGGCGACTACATCCAGTTTGCGGTGCCGGAGACGCAGCCGACCGGCAACGGCGTGTGGGGCGCGTCGGCGGGGTTGTCATTCGTCAAGACGCTGGATCCGGCGATCCTGTTCGCCAGCATCGGTTACACGCACACCTTCGCGCGCCACTTCGACGATCTCGACACCAATCCCGCCACGCGCAATCCGGGCCGGGTCGATCTGGGCAATGCCTTCAACTACGGCGTCGGCGTGGCGTTCGCGCTGAACGAGCGCACCAGCCTGAGCATGGCGCTCACGCACCGGTTCAACGGCGCCACCCGCGTGCGCGCCGACAATCTCGGCTACTGGCAGGGCGTGATCGGCAGCGACGGCAATGCCGCGGCGCTGAATCTGGGCATGACCTACGCGATCAGCCCGAAGTTCACGCTGGTCGCCTCGCTGGGCATCGGTCTGACTCCGGACGCGCCTGATGTGACCATGGGCTTCAAGATTCCGTTCATGCTCTGAGCGGGCTCATTCCACGGTGAGCGATTTGGCCAGGTTGCGCGGCTGATCGACGTCGGTGCCGCGCAGTACCGCGACGTGATAGGCCAACAGCTGCAGCGGCACGGTGAACACCGCCGGTGCGATGAAGCTGCCGCCGGCATCCAGACGCAGCGTGTGCGCGGCGTCTTCGTGCTCGAGCGTGGCGCTGCGGTCGGCGATCACGTACAGCTCGCCACCGCGGGCGCGCACTTCCTGCAGATTCGACTTCAGCTTGTCGAGCAGCTCGTTGTTCGGCGCGACGGCGATCACCGGCATGTTCTCGTCCACCAGCGCCAGCGGGCCGTGTTTGAGTTCAGCGGCCGGGTAAGCCTCGGCGTGGATGTAGGAAATCTCCTTGAGCTTGAGCGCGCCTTCCATTGCCACCGCATGCTGGGTGCCGCGGCCGAGGAACAGTGCGTGCTGGCGATGCACCAGGCGCGCCGCCATCGCCTCGATCGCGGGCTCCAGCGCCAGCGCGCTCTCGATGGCGCGCGGCAGATGCATGAGTTCGGCGCACAGTGTGCGATAGCGCTCGCCGTCCAGGCCGTGCATATGGCCCAGCTGCAGCGTCAGCAGGGCGAACGCGGCCAGCTGGGTGGTGAAGGCCTTGGTCGAGGCGACGCCGATCTCGGGGCCGGCGCGGGTCATCAGCTTGAGGTCGGCCTCGCGCACCAGCGAGGATTCCGGGACGTTGCACAACACCAGCGAGCCGAGATAGCCGCGCCGGCGCGATTCGCGCAGCGCTGCCAGGGTGTCGGCGGTTTCGCCCGATTGCGATACGGCGACGAACAGGGTGTCGGCGGGCACCACCACGTCGCGGTAGCGGTATTCGCTGGCCACCTCGACGCTGACCGGCAGCCGCGCCAGCTGCTCGATCCAGATCTTGGCTACCAGCCCGGCGTGGTAACTGGTACCGCAGGCGACGATGTGCAGCCCGCGCGTGCGCTCGAGCAGACGGCCGCTGTCGCTGCCGAAGATGTTGGGCAGCACGCCACTGGCGCCGATGCGGCCTTCGAGCGTGTCGGCGACCGCGCGCGGCTGCTCGAAAATCTCCTTCTGCATGTAGTGCCGGTATTCGCCGCGCTCGACCGCATCGGCGGTCAGCTCGCTTTGGCGGACCGCGCGTGCAACGGGCTGGCCGTCGAGGGTGTAGGTCGCCACCGCCTCGCGGCTGATCTCGGCGACGTCGTCCTCCTCGAGATAGATCACGCGGCTGGTCACCTTGATCAGCGCCTGCACGTCCGAGCCCAGAAAGTTCTCGCCAATGCCGAGGCCGATCACCAGCGGCGCGCCGCGGCGTGCGCCGACCACGCGGTCGGGTTCGCTCTGGCTGATCACCGCGATCGCATAGGCGCCTTCCAGCCGGCGCGCCGCGATCAGCACCGCCTCGCGCAGGCCGTGGCCGTGCGCGATCAGGTCGTCGATCAGGTGCGCGATCACCTCGGTGTCGGTTTCCGAGGTGAACATGCGGCCGCGCGCCTGCAGTTCGCTGCGCAGCACGGCGTGGTTTTCGATGATGCCGTTGTGCACCACCGCGACGCGGCCGGCTGCCTGCGGGTGCGCGTTGATCTCGCTGGGCACGCCGTGGGTGGCCCAGCGCGTGTGTGCGATGCCGGTACCACCGGGGAACGGATCGGCCAGGTACAGCGCTTCCATCTCGCGCACCTTGCCCTTGGCGCGCACGCGGCGGATGCCGCCGGCGCCAAGCACGGCCAGGCCCGCCGAGTCATAGCCTCGGTACTCGAGCGCCTTGAGGCCCTCGATCAGGATCGGCGCGACATCACGCTGGGCAACGGCGGCGACGATTCCACACATGGTCAGGATCTCCGGGAGGGACGGCGGCAACGATCCGCCAGCATAAGGGCAGCATGCGGGCACTGCGCGGGCGCAAAGACGGCACTCATGCGCGGTGGTAGTCGCGGTACCACGCGGCGAATCGGGTGATGCCTTCCTCGATCGCGGTCGATGGCGTCCATCCGGTATCGCGGCGCAGCGGCTCGACGTCGGCCCAGGTGGCTTCGACGTCGCCGGGCTGCATCGGCAGCAAACGTTTCTCGACCGTGCGATCCAGCTCGCGTTCGAGCAGTTCGATGAAGCGCAGCAGCTCGACCGGGGCGTCGTTGCCGATGTTGTACAGCCGGTACGGTGCGCCCGACGCCGGGTCGGCGCCCGCGGCGGGAGCACGGTCGAGCACGCGCAGCACGCCGTCGACGATGTCGTCGATGTAGGTGAAATCGCGGCGGTGGCGGCCCTGGTTGTACACGTCGATGGCTTCACCGCGCAGGATGCGCTCGGCGAACCGCATCGGTGCCATGTCCGGACGGCCCCACGGGCCGTAGACGGTAAAGAAGCGCAGGCCGGTGGTCGGCAACGCATACAGGTGACTGCAGGCGTGTGCCATCAGCTCGTTGGCGCGCTTGCTGGCGGCGTACAGGCTGAGCGGATGGTCCACCGCGTCGCCGACGGCGAACGGCAGCTTGCGGTTGGCGCCGTAGACCGAACTCGACGAGGCGTAGACCAGATGGCCGACCGCGTGGCGACGACAGGCCTCCAGCATGTGGCCGAACCCGACCAGATTGCTCTGGACGTAGGACTCGGGATGCGTCAACGAGTAACGCACCCCCGCTTGCGCGGCCAGATGCACCACCTGCTGCGGGCCGGCCTCAGCGAAAGCGCGTTCGACGGCTGCGGCGTCGATCAGGTCGGCGCGCTGATGGCGGTAGGTGGGGTGTCCGGCAAAGCGCGCCAGCCGGGCTTCCTTCAGCGCCGGGTCGTAATAGGCGTTGTGGTTGTCGAGGCCGAGCACCGCATCGCCGCGGGCCAGCAGGCGCTCGACCAGCGCCGCGCCGATGAAGCCGGCAGCGCCCGTCACCAGGATGCGCATCGCAGTAATCCGTTGCGGCCGCTGCCGCCTCAGCAGCGGCAAAGTTTAGCAGGGCTGCGCGCTGTCGCCGGCACGACACGCGTGGCGCGGAGGCGTCGCGCGTTGACAGCGTGCGGATGCTGCTCTAGCTTGGGCATCAGTAGAACACGGCATGGGTGACACGCGGGTAGCCGCGCGTCGAGGGTGTGACATGGGGACGCGAATCGACTGAGCATCCATCGCACGCTGGGCCGCAGCATCCACGAGGGCGCCCGGCGCCCTTTTTTGTTTCCCGCACCGCCCCCTGTCGCGACTATCGTGCGCGGCAGAGGCCGGCGCTGCCGGGCCACCACCATCCAGTCCATCCCATGATCACCATCACGCTCCCCGACGGCAGCCAGAAGTCCTTCGGCCATCCCGTCACCCTGCACGATGTCGCCGCGGCGATCGGCCCGGGCTTGGCCAAGGCCGCCATCGCCGGCAAGCTGGACGGGCGCACGCTCGATCTCGGCCAGCGCATCGAGCGCGACGGGCATCTGCAGATCATCACCGAAAAAAGCCCCGAGGCGCTGGAGATCGTCCGCCACTCCACCGCGCACCTGCTGGCGCAGGCCGTGCAGCGGCTGTACCCCGGCGCGCAGGTCACCATCGGCCCGGTGATCGACAACGGCTTCTATTACGACTTCGCCTACGAGCGGCCGTTCACGCCCGAGGACCTGCCGAAAATCGAGGCGGAGATGCAGAAGATCGCCGCCGAGGCGTTGCCGGTCTCGCGCCGCGTACTGCCGCGCGACGCGGCGGTGGCGTTTTTCCGCGGGCTGGGCGAGGAATACAAGGCGCAGATCATCGAATCGATTCCGGTCGGCGAGGAACTGTCGCTGTACAGCCAGGGCGAGTTCACCGATCTCTGTCGAGGCCCGCACGTGCCCGACACCGGGCGCCTGAAGGCCTTCAAGCTGATGAAGGTGGCCGGCGCCTACTGGCGCGGCGATCACCGCAACGCGATGCTGTCGCGCATCTACGGCACCGCCTGGCTCAATGACAAGGACCTCAAGGCCTATCTGAATCA
This sequence comes from Pseudomonadota bacterium, assembly GCA_021787175.1. Classification (GTDB taxonomy): domain Bacteria; phylum Pseudomonadota; class Gammaproteobacteria; order Xanthomonadales; family Rhodanobacteraceae; genus Metallibacterium. Next base: position 9,740 of record JAJYMF010000250.1, read on the forward strand.
GTTGGAAGAGGCCGAGAAACGCGACCACCGCAAGATCGGCAAGGCGCTGGGCCTGTTCCACCAGCAGGAGGAAGCGCCGGGCATGGTGTTCTGGCACCCGCGCGGCTGGGCGCTGTGGCAGCAGGTCGAGCAATACATGCGCCGCGTGTACCAGGCCTCCGGCTATCAGGAAGTGCGCTGTCCGCAGATCCTCGATGTGTCGCTGTGGAAGCGCTCGGGACACTGGGACAACTACAAGGAAAACATGTTCTTCACCGAGTCGGAGAAGCGCGACTACGCGGTGAAGCCGATGAACTGCCCGGGTCACGTGCAGATCTACAACGCCGGCCTGCACAGCTACCGCGACCTGCCGATCCGCTACGGCGAGTTCGGTGCCTGCCACCGCAACGAGCCCTCCGGCGCGCTGCACGGCATCATGCGCGTGCGCGCTTTCACCCAGGACGACGGCCACATCTTCTGCACCGAGGACCAGATCGAGGCGGAGGTCACGGCCTTTCATCGCCAGGCCATGCAGGTGTACGCGGACTTCGGTTTCAGTGACTTCGCGATCAAGCTCGCATTGCGCCCGGAAAAACGCATCGGCTCCGACGAATTCTGGGACCGCACCGAGAACGTGCTGCGCCGCGCGCTGCGCGCCGCCGGTGTCGATTGGGAAGAACTGCCGGGCGAGGGCGCGTTCTACGCGCCCAAGATCGAGTACCACCTGCGCGACTCGATCGGTCGTGCCTGGCAGGTCGGCACCATGCAGGTCGATTTCATGATGCCCGAGCGTCTGGGTGCCGAGTACGTCGACGAACATTCGCAGCGCCGCCATCCGGTGATGCTGCACCGCGCGATCGTCGGCTCGATGGAACGCTTCATCGGCATCCTGATCGAGCATCACGCCGGGCTGCTGCCGCTGTGGCTGGCGCCGCTGCAGGCGGTCGTGCTCAACATCACCGACGCGCAGGCCGATTATGCCGGCGAGCTTGCGCAAACCCTTGTCGGAAAAGGTTTCCGCGTCGAGGCCGATTTGCGCAATGAGAAGGTCGGCTATAAAATCCGCGAGCATACGTTGCAGAAAGTGCCCTACCTGCTGGTGGTTGGTGACCGCGAGCGGGACTCGGGACACGTTTCTGTGCGCACGCGCACCGGGGAGGATCACGGCAGCATGTCCGTCGATGACCTCGTCCGGCGCCTGGAGGCCGAGACCCCGCACTGAGGTCACGGCATCGCATCGAACATCTGGAGGACGCTGGTATCGCTACCCCTGAGAATAAGGCCAACCGCCGCAACCACGAGATCCGCGTACCGCGCGTGCGCGTGATCGGCGAGGACGGCGAAATGGTCGGCATCCTGTCGCGCGACGACGCCCTGCGCCAGGCCGAGGAGGCCGGGCTCGATCTGGTCGAGATCCAGCCGAATGCCGATCCGCCGGTCTGCCGGATCATGGACTTCGGCAAATTCAAGTTCGAGGCGCAGAAGAAGGCCAACGCCGCGAAGAAGAAGCAGAAGCAGGTCGAGATCAAGGAACTGAAGTTCCGCCCGACCACCGATGTCGGCGACTACCAGATCAAGCTGCGCAACCTGCTGCGGTTTCTCGAGGAAGGCGACAAGGTCAAGGTCAACATCCGTTTTCGCGGCCGCGAGATGTCGCACCAGGAACTGGGCTACAACCTGGCCAAGAAGATCGAGACCGACGTGGGCGAACAGGGCGTGATCGAGCAGTTTCCACGCCTTGAAGGCCGGCAGATGGTGATGATGATCGGCCCGAAGAAGAAATAAGCGCGGAAGGCTTCACGCAATCGCATCTTTTGCAGTAAACTGAACGACTTGGCCCGTCGGAAGGGCCTGGTTTCGCCGACACGGGCAGGACGGAAAGCGCGGCAGACGCCGCCGCCCGCGTCAGTCAAGAACGATCGGAAGGAACACGACCATGCCCAAGATCAAGACCAACCGGGCCGCCGCCAAGCGGTTCCGCAAGACCGCCAGCGGCAAGTTCAAGGCCGGCCACGCTTTCAAGTCGCACATCCTGACCAAGAAGTCGACCAAGCGTAAGCGCAACCTGCGCGGCCCCAACCATGTGCACGCATCCGATCAGAAGGGTGTCGCGCGCATGCTTCCCTACGCCTGAGGAGGTACGACCATGGCTCGTGTCAAGCGTGGCGTCACCGCCCGTCGCCGTCACAAGAAAATCATCGGCCGCGCCAAGGGCTACTACAACGCCCGGCGCAAGGTCTTCCGCGTTGCCAAGCAGGCGGTCACCCGTGCAGGCCAGTACGCCTACATCGGCCGCAAGCAGCGCAAGCGCCAGTTCCGTGCGTTGTGGATCGTGCGCATCAACGCCGCCGCGCGCCAGTTCGGTCTGTCTTACAGCCGCCTGATCAACGGCCTGGCCCGCGCCGGGATCGTCGTCGACCGCAAGGTGCTCGCCGATCTCGCCGTGCATGACATCAAGGCGTTCGGGGCGCTGGCCGAGAAGGCCAAGGCCAGCCTGGCCGCGTAATCCGGCGCCATCGACGTGGAGGCGCCGCGTGCCGGCGCCGCGGATCGCGTGGGGAGGAGGGCTTGCCTTCCTCCCCACGTTCGTTTCGGGACCAGGAATCGCGATGGACGCTTTCAACACCCGCATCGAACAGGCGCAGGCCGAGATTGCCGCTGCCGCCAGTCTCGAAATCCTCGAGGCCCTGCGCGTGGCCCTGCTCGGCAAGAGCGGCTTCGTCACCGCCGAGCTGAAAGCGCTGGGCGCACTGGCGGCGGAAGCGCGCAAGGCGCGCGGCGCCGAGGTCAATCGTGCCCGCGACGCGCTGGCTGCGGCCATCGCCGCGCGCCGGGCGGCGCTGGAAGATGCGGCCTTCGCCGCGCGCCTCGCCGCTGAGCGGACGGACGTCACCCTGCCCGGCCGCCGCGGCGAGCGTGGCGGTCTGCACCCGGTGACGCGGACGCTGGAGCGCATCGCCGACCTGTTCGCGCGTCTCGGCTATGCCCGCGCCGACGGCCCCGAGATCGAGGACGACTGGCACAACTTCGAGGCGCTGAACTTTCCGCCGCAGCATCCGGCGCGGGCGATGCACGACACGTTCTATTTCGGCGACGGGCGCCTGCTGCGCACGCACACGTCGCCGGTCCAGGTACGCGCGATGAGCGGCCGTCGCCCGCCGATCCGGCTGATCGCGCCGGGCAGGGTCTATCGCAGCGACTCCGATCAGACGCACTCGCCGATGTTTCATCAGATCGAGGGCCTGTGCGTCGGCGAAGGCATCGGTTTCGCCGATCTCAAGGGCACCCTCGACGCCTTCGTGCGCGCGTTCTTCGAGCGCGATTTCGAGATGCGCTTCCGGCCCAGCTATTTCCCCTTCACCGAGCCGTCCGCCGAGGTCGATATCCGCTGGGACGACGACAGCGCCGCGCCGCGCTGGCTGGAGGTGCTGGGCTGCGGCATGGTGCATCCCAAGGTGCTCGAGAACTGCGGCATCGATGCCGAGCGCTACACCGGCTTCGCCTTCGGCCTCGGCGTCGAGCGCTTTGCGATGCTGCGCTACGGTGTCGGCGATCTGCGTGCGTTCTTCGAGAACGATCTGCGTTTCCTGAGGCAGTTCGCATCATGAAATTTTCCGAAAACTGGCTGCGCGCGCTGGTCGACCTGCGCGTGGATCGCGCGGCGCTGGTGCATGGCCTGACCATGGCAGGCCTCGAGGTGGAGGCGGTGACTCCACTGGGCGACGGCCTGCAGCAGGTGCGCGTGGCGGAAATCGTCGACTGCCAGCCGCATCCGCAGGCCGACCGCCTGCGCGTCTGCCGCGTCGAGGCCGGCGAGCCCTCGCCGTTGAGCGTCGTCTGCGGCGCGCCCAACGCGCGCATCGGCCTGAAGGCGCCGTTGGCGATGATCGGCGCGACCCTGCCGGGCGGCGTGGCGATCAAGGCCGCCACGCTGCGCGGTGTCGAATCGCAGGGCATGCTCTGCTCGGCGCGCGAGCTGGGCCTGGATGCGGATGCATCCGGCCTGCTGGAGCTGCCCGAGGATGCGCCGGCGGGCATGCCGCTGGCGGATTATCTGGGTTTGCCGGACGCCAGCATCGAGCTCAAGCTCACCCCCAACCGTCCGGATTGCCTGGGCCTGTTCGGGCTGGCTCACGATGTGGCTGCGCTGTTCGACGCCACGCTGCGGCCGCCGCCGTTGCAGGCGGTGCCGGCGCAGTCCACGGCGCGGCGCGAGATCTGCCTCGAGGCCGGCGCCGACTGCCCGCGCTATCTGGGCCGCGTGATCGAAGGCATCGATGCCGCTGCGCCGACGCCGATCTGGATGGCCGAGCGCCTGCGCCGTGCGGGCCTGCGCTGCGTCAACGCGGTGGTCGACGTCACCAACTACGTCATGCTCGAACTGGGCCAGCCGCTGCACGCTTTCGACAACGATACGCTGCACGGTGACATCGTGGTGCGGCACGCCGACAGCAGCGAGCGCCTGATCCTGCTGGGCGGCGCCGAGGTTGCGCTCGACCCGCAGTTTCTGCTGATCGCCGATGACCACGGCCCGCTGGCCGTGGCCGGCGTGATGGGCGGTCAGTCCTCAGCGGTCACCGCGACGACGCGCAACGTGTTTCTGGAAAGCGCGCATTTCGCGCCGGCCGCGATCATGGGCCGTGCACGCCGGCTCGGCCTGCATACCGACGCCTCGCACCGCTTCGAGCGTGGCGTCGATCCCGAGCTGCCCGCGCGCGCGCTGGAGCGCGCCACCGCGCTGCTGCTGGCGATCGCCGGCGGTCGGCCCGGGCCGCTGTTGCGCGCCGAGCGCACCGGGGACCTGCCGGTGCGTGCGGAGGTCCGTCTGCGGCGCGCGCGGTTGGCCGCGGTGCTGGGCCTCGCCATCGCCGATGGCGACGTCGAGCGCATCCTGCGTGCTCTGGGCATGCAGGTCGCCGCCGATGGCGAGGGTTGGCGGGTACGCGCGCCTGCGCGCCGCTTCGACATCGAGCGCGAGGAGGACCTGATCGAGGAAGTCGCCCGCGTGCATGGCTACGAGCGCATCCCCGCGCTGCGCCCGGCGGGCGAACTCGCGCTGGTGGCGGACAGCGAGGAGCGTCTGCCGGTCAATGCCTTGCGCGAACAGCTTGCGGCGCGCGGCTATCACGAGGCGATCAGCCTCGCCTTCGTGGCGGCAGGCCAGCTCGAGACATGGCAGGCGGCCGAGGGCGCCGTGGCGCTCAGCAACCCGCTGTCGGCCGACCTGGCGGTGATGCGCACTACGCTGCTTCCCGGGCTGGCGCAGGCGCTGATCGCCAACGGCAACCGGCAACAGACCCGCGTGCGGCTGTTCGAAGTCGGGCGTTGCTTTTGCGCCGGGACCGATGCGCCGGTCGAGACGGAGCGTCTGGCGGCGATCGCCGTGGGCGCCGCCGATGCCGAGCAATGGGGTGCGCCGGCGCGGGTGCTGGATTTCCACGATCTCAAGGGCGATCTCGAATCGCTGCTGGCACTGGGTCGCGGCGTGGGAGAGTTCCGATTCGATGCCGAGGGCCTGGCTGGCTGGCTGCACCCCGGCCGCGGCGCGCGGATCCTCTGCGGGGGCCGCACGGTGGGCGCAATCGGGGCGCTGCATCCGCGCCTGCTCAAGGAACTGGGCCTGGACATCGACGTTTACGGCTTCGAGATCGAACTCGAGCCTTTGCGCGTCCGGCCGTTGCCTCGTGCCGGTGAGCTGCCGCGATTCCCCGGCTTGCGCCGCGACCTGGCGGTCGAGATGCCGCAGGACGTGCCTTGGGCGGCCGTTGCCGCCAGCGTGCGCCGGGCGATGGGCACACGGCTGGTCGAAATGCGCCTGTTTGACCTGTACAGCGGCCAGGGCGTGACAGCGGGCCACAAAAGTCTGGCTATGGGCTTGATTTTGCAGGACCGTTCCCGCACGCTTACCGATGAGGACGCGGATCAGAGCGTGCGCGAGACTGTCGCTGCACTGCAACGCGACTGCGGGGCACGACTCAGGGGATAGGCATGGCGCTGACAAAAGCGGAAATGGCGGAGCGCCTGTTCGACGAGGTCGGCCTCAACAAACGTGAAGCCAAGGAGTTCGTGGACGCCTTTTTCGAGGTGATCCGCGAGGCCTTGGAGCAGGGGGAGCAGGTCAAGTTGTCGGGTTTCGGCAATTTCGACTTGCGTCAGAAGAACCAGCGACCGGGACGCAACCCCAAGACCGGCGAGGAGATTCCCATCTCAGCCCGTCGTGTGGTGACGTTTCGCCCCGGTCAGAAACTGAAGTTGCAGGTGGAGGCCTATGCTGGACCCAGGCAGTAACAGCGAGCTGCCGGCCATTCCGGCCAAGCGCTACTTCACCATCGGCGAAGTGAGCGAGCTGTGCGGTGTCAAGCCGCACGTGCTGCGCTACTGGGAGCAGGAGTTTTCCGGCCTGAAGCCGGTGAAGCGTCGCGGCAACCGGCGCTACTACCAGCGGCACGATGTGCTGATGATCCGGCAGATCCGCTCG
>JAJYMF010000393.1 GCA_021787175.1 Pseudomonadota bacterium
CGATCTGCTCGCGCAGCGCGGGATCGGATAGCGGCTTCGCGGCTTCGATGAGCGCGGCGCGCAGTTCGCCGCCTGCGTCGGCCGGGCCGGCGTCGGATGTTTGCGCCTTGAAGTCACCATGCAGGGCATCGACCAGGCGCCGGGACAGATCCTTGAGGCCATAGCCGCCGCTGGCCGCGACCACCCTGGCCTTGTCGGCATCGTCGATATCGCGATCCAGCCGCGCCAGGCGCGCGGCGACCGAGGAGATCACTTCCGGCTCGACGTTGCCCAGTGCGACCGCCTGCAGCAGCTTGTCCAGCGGCACGGATTTCTTCTGGTCCATGGGCCGGCTGTCGGTCTTGTCGCGCTCGCACACGCCGACGGCGTCGACGATGACGAAATGGTCCTTGCTGCGCGCATCCGGGGTGACCGCCTGCAGGTCAGCCGGGTTGATCACGCGCACGCCGCGGCCCTTCATCTGCTCGAAGAACGAGCGCGACTTGACCGAGCGCATGAACATTACGATCTCGACCGGCTTGATGTCGGTGCCGGTGGCGATCATGTCGACGGTGACGGCGATGCGCGGGTGGTAGCTGGTGCGGAAGGCGCGGATCAGATCCTCGGGTTTGGCGCCGGTGGTGCGGTAGGTGATCTTCTGCGCGAATTCGTTGCCCTTGCCGAACTCCTCGCGCAGGATCTGCACGATGGCCTCGGCGTGGTTGTCGTCCTTGGCGAACACCAGGGTCTTGGGTACCTCGCTGCGGCCGGGGAAGATCTCGCTGAACAGGCGGTCGCGGAAGGTGCGCACCACGGTGCGGATCTGGTCCGGCGTCTGCACGGCGCGGTCGAGCTCGCCGGGGTCGTAGGCGAAGTCCTCGTCGAGCTGCCAGTCGCTGCGCCGACGCGTCTGGCGATCGAGCAACTGCACGTAGTAGCCGGCCTCGACCGTGCTGCCCTGCTCGCTCACCTCGGTGCGGATGCGGTAGACGTCGTAGTTGACGTTGACACCGTCGGCCACCGCCTGCGGGTGGCCGTACTCCATCACCAGGTTCTGGTTGAAGAAGCCGAAGGTCTGCTTGCTGGGCGTGGCGGTCAGCCCGATCAGGTAGGCGTCGAAGTACTCCAGCACCTGCCGCCAGAGGTGATAGATGGAGCGGTGCGCCTCGTCGGTGATGACGAGGTCGAAGGTCTCGATGGGGAACGCCGGGTTGTATTCGAGCGGCGGCGTGTCCTTGAACAGGCCCTCGGCGTCCTCGGTGCTGTGCTCCTCGTCCTCTTCGGGGAGTTCGCGGCCCTTGAGCATCGAGTACATGCGCTGGATGGTGCAGATGACCACGCGCGCGGAGGTATCGAGCTGGTTGGAGGTGAGGTGCTGGACGATGTACTCCTCGCCGAAGGTGTAGTTGTTGTAGGGCGAGTTGTACTGGTCGAACTCCTTCTTGGTCTGCCGGCCCAGATTGCCGCGATCGACCAGAAACAGCACGCGGCGCGTGCCGGCGAACTTGATCAGGCGGTAGCTGAGCACGATCGCCAGCAGGGTCTTGCCGGAGCCGGTGGCCATCTGCACCAGCGCACGCGGGCGGTTTTCGCGCAGCGACTGCTCCAGCTTCGCGATCGCCTGCGGCTTGGGTGGCCACAGATCGTCGACCAGCGGCGGCAGCTGCTGCATGCGCGCGAGGAAGGTGGCGCCGGGGGTGTAGGTCGCGCGGGCGTCGGCGATCGCGGCGGCGGGAACGGCGGGCGTCGCGCCCTGCGGCAACGCTGTCGCCAGCCACGCCGCCAGTGTCTCGGGCCGATGGAAGGCGAACACGCTGCGCGCGCGCGGCTCGGGATCGAGACCGTGGGTGTAGTGGGTTTCGACGCCGGTCGATTCGTACAGGAACGGCAGCGGCCGGTGCCAGGCGGGCAGGCTTGCGGGAAGACCTTGCGCGTAGCGGCCGGACTGCGTTTCGGCGCCGGTGAGGGTCGCGCCCTGCTTCTTGGCCTCGATCACGCCGCAGGCGCGGCCGTCGACATACAGCAGGTAGTCGGCGGTGCCGTGGCCTTCGACCAGCGGAAATTCGCGGATCGCGACGCCACGCGCGGCGAACAGGTTGACCTCGGCGAGGTTCTGCACCGCCCAGCCGGCGGCGCCGAGCAGGGTGTCGATGGTCTGCCGCGCGGCCTGTTCCGGGGTGATGGCGCCTCGTGGCGGCGTCATGATCGTTCCCTGACCGGCACGTCCAGCCGCATCCATCCCCTGCGCGCGCTCGACTGGACTGCGATGGTGCGCAACGGCCCGCCCCCTTGGAATCAGCGCCAGCCATTATGCAGCAGGCGGCCGAAGGCCAGGGCCGGGGTGCGGCACCAGGGAGGGTTGATGGCGAGATGGTGGGCCTGCCAGGACTCGAACCTGGAACCAAGGGATTATGAGTCCCGTGCTCTGACCATTGAGCTACAGGCCCTTCGAATGATTGTCGCATCACCCTTCCCTGGTGCGCACGCCCGCCCGCGCTTCCCTGCGCGGGCGCTCGGCTCCGCGCGGACTGCCACTGGCAGTCCGCAAACGCGTCGCCTCGCCCCACCAGGACTCGAACCTGGAACCAAGGGATTATGAGTCCCGTGCTCTGACCATTGGGCTACAGGCCCGCATGTCGGTGCCGAGAGTGTAGCGGCTGCCGCACAGCAAGACGCCCGCGATCCGCGGGCGTTGGCTGGTCTTCAGGGTACGCCGTGCGTCACTCGGTATCGAGAAACGACCGCAGCTGCTCCGAGCGGCTGGGATGGCGCAGCTTGCGCAGCGCCTTGGCCTCGATCTGGCGGATGCGCTCGCGGGTGACGTCGAACTGCTTGCCGACCTCTTCCAGGGTGTGGTC
>JAJYMF010000378.1 GCA_021787175.1 Pseudomonadota bacterium
GGCGCACGCGCGGGCTGCCGGCCGGCGCCGAGATCGGCCGCTACGCACGGCGCGAGCTGGAGCGCTGGCCCGGTTATCCGCTCACCGGCGCGCTGGGCGATCTGCTGCGCGAGGACGATCCCGCGCTGGCGGCGCGCGCCGTCGCTGCGCCGGAGGGCTTGGTGATCCGCGCCGAGCTGGCCGATGCGCCCGATCTCGACGCCTTGCGCGACGGCATCGGCCTGGTCAGCGCGCTGATGGCGGCCGGCGGCGTGGCGGCGGTCGATCCGCAGCTGCTGACGGCCTTCGACGCGGACGCGTGGCGGGCGCGGTTCTTCGCCAAGCCCGCCTTCGACGTGCGCGACCACGTGCTGATGCTGTGCGACGCCGAGGACGCCGACGACACCAGGGCGCCGGGACGGCTGCACGTGCACACCCGCGGCCTGCGCAAGTTCGCGCGTCCCGACCTCAGCCTGCGCCGGGTTCCCGCCGCCGCGCGCGACGCCGCCGGCGAACTGCTGCAGCGGCTGGCCGAGTGGCAGGCGCTGGGCGGCCGTTTCCGTGCCGGACAGGTGGTGCAGGCCGCGGGCCTCGAATTGACCGCCGTGCCCGGCGGACGCGCGGACGATCCCGTCTTCAACAACGTCCACGTCGCCTTCGACTGGCCCTGATCCGCCGGGTCGGGCCCCGCGCCGTCGCGGTGCGCGTGTCTTGCGACGACCTGCCGCATCGTCAACCGCCGCCTGCGCTTGGCCTAATGCGTGGCCGTCGCCGACCGGCGCGCACAACGAGGTCGTCATGGGTCGTGGTCTGCAAACCGTACTGGCCGCCGTGCTGATGGCGTTCGCCGCGACGTCCGCCGCCGCCTCCCTGCGCGCGCCCGATGCCTTGCGCATGCGCAATGGACGCGGCCTGTTCGATGACAACTGCGCGGCCTGTCATCAGGCCAACGGCGAAGGCATCCCGGGGGCGTTTCCCAATCTGGCGAAGTCCGATTTCCTGCAGGCCTGCCCGGCCTGCGCGATCGATTTCGTCGTCAACGGCCACACCGGGCGCGTGATCGTCAACGGCAAGCCCTACGACGGCTCGATGCCGCCGATCGGTACCGGCCTGACCGATCAGGACATCGCCGACATCGTGACCTATGTGCTCAACAGCTGGGGCAACCACGGCCCGGTGGTCACGGGTGCCGAAGTCGCCGGCATGCGCCGCAGCGGCGGCCACTGATTGCGGCGCACTGTCGCAGCGGGGCCGGTTCGCGACGCGCGGTTGATCTGGATCAAGCCCGCCGCGGCGTGGGCGCCGCATCGTGCAGCCATCCATCCACCGCGCGCGTCGTCGCCCCGAAGCCTCTCGCCGCGCACATCGCCTGACCGGAGTTCGACATGAACGTGCGTCTGAATCTGCTGTTCGCCGCCCTGCTGGGCCTGACCGCCACTACCGCGATGGCCGCCGCCGCGCCCGATGCGGCCACGCTGGCCAAGGGTCACAGCCTGTTCGAGAACAACTGCTCGGCCTGCCATCAGGCGCACGGCGAGGGCATGCCCGGCGTGTTCCCCAACCTCGCCAAGTCGGATTTCCTGGCCGCCGATCCGCAGCGCGCGGTGCACTTCGTGCTGCACGGCCATAGCGGCCAGATCACGGTCAACGGCGTCACCTACGACGGCACGATGCCCGACGTGGGCGCCAGCCTGTCCAATCAGGACGTGGCCGACATCCTCACCTACGTGCTCAACAGCTGGGGCAATCCGGGCGGGCAGATCCAGCCCGACGCCGTGGCCCAGATACGCAGCGGCGGCAACAGCGGCAGCGGCAGCGGCGCCACCGAGGGCGGCAGCAAGAAGTAATACCAAGCTGTATTCAATCGATACGATGGGTAGTCCGGATGGAGCCTCGTGAGAGGCGCAATCCGGGGCCGTATATGGCTTGATTCCAGGATTTCGCTGCGCTGCATCCGGGCTCCGCGGTTCTCGCGTCTTGATCGCGAACGGGTATAAGAAGATCCCCGATCCGTCGTCGCGCCGCTAGGCCGCGCGGCGACGCTTCAGATGCACCAGCAGCAGGCTGATCGCCGCCGGCGTCACGCCGCTGATGCGGACCGCCTGGCCGACGTTCACCGGTCGCACGGCCTTGAGCTTGGCCAGCACCTCGGCGGACAGTCCGCGCACGCCGTCGAAGTCGAAGTCGGCGGGGATCGCGGTGTCTTCCTGACGGCGCTGGCGCGCGATCTCGTCGTGCTGGCGCGTGAGGTAACCGGCGTACTTGGCCTGCACCTCGACCTGCGCGGCGACCTGCGGATCGTCCACGCCCGGTCCCAACGATGGCACGCGCATCAGCGCGGCGTAGTCGAGTTCGGGCCGGCGCAGCAGGTCCAGGGCCGCGGTTTCGTGGCCGAGCTGCAACGCCAGCGTCTCGGCCAAGGCGCGGCCCAGCGCGTTGCCCGGCGCGGCCCACAGCGACTTGAGCCGCGCGGTCTCGCGTTCGACCGCTTCGCGCTTGCGGCACAGCGCGTCGTAGCGCGCCTGCGGCACGACGCCGAGTCGGTGGCCGGTCTCGCTCAGGCGCAGGTCGGCATTGTCTTCGCGCAGATGCAGACGGTACTCGGCGCGCGAGGTGAACATGCGGTAGGGCTCGCGCGTGCCGTGGGTGACCAGGTCGTCGATCAGCACGCCGATGTAGGCCTCGTCGCGGCGCGGCGTCCACGGTTCGAGGCCCTTGCTTGCGCGCGCGGCGTTGAGGCCGGCGATCAGACCCTGCGCCGCGGCCTCCTCGTAACCGGTGGTGCCGTTGATCTGGCCGGCGAAATACAGCCCGGCGATGGCCCGGGTCTCCAGCGACGGCTGCAGT
>JAJYMF010000269.1 GCA_021787175.1 Pseudomonadota bacterium
TCGATCGACAGCTCGTGGCCGTAGTACTGCTCGATCGCGCGCGAGATCTCGGTGTCGCCGGCAAGGCGCGTCTCCAGCTCCAGCTCCCCGCGCAGGCGCGCGCGCAGCTGGTCCAGCGCGACGATGTTGTTGGTATCGGACAGCGCCACGATCAGCGCGCCGTGCTCGCGGTCGAGCGCGATCGGGAAAATGTGGTGGCGCAGCGCGAAATCGCGCGGCACCAGCTTCATCGCCTGCGAATCGATGATGATCTGCGACAGGTCGACGCTTTGCAGGCCGAGTTTTTCCGACAGCGCGTCGCGCAGCGTGGCCTCGGAGACGAAGCCCAGGTTCACCAGCAGCTTCCCGACCGGGAGCTTGGACTTCATCTGCTCCAGCAGCGCGATGCGCAGCTGGTCCTCGGTCAGGATGCCCTGCGAGATCAGGATCTGGCCGATATGGCGCTTGGCCGCTGCGGTGGGGGTGGCGGGGGAATTCATGCTTAGTGCGCGAGTTGCGACACCCTCTTGTTGACCTGGGCGACGTCGAACGTGACCGGATGGCTCTCGGACAGAGCCAGTGCGCGCCGGTAATACTCAAGCGCCGGCTTCACCTGGTGCAGCTTGTCCAGGCTCACCGCGAGATTGTAGGCAAAATCGGGATGTTCGGGGTCGCCGCTATAGGCGCGGAAATAGGCTTGCTGCGCTTCGGCCCAGCGTCCTTGCGCCGCGTACTGATTGCCCAGCGTGAATTGGAGGAAGCTCGCGTCGGGCTGCGCCGCGATCATGCTTTTCACGCGCGATTCCGCCGACAGCGGATCGATTTGCCCTTTCAGCCCCATCAGCCCCGCCTGCGCATACGCGTCGCGCGGGTCGAGCTCGAGCAGCCGCGCATAGATGCTCTCGGCAGCGTCGTAGTGCTTGGACTGCATTTCCACTGCGGCCAGCCCGAGCAGCGCATCGCGGCTGTCAGGGTTGTCGCGCAGCGCCTGCTGGTAGCCGTCGCGCGCGCGCGCCAGGTCGCCCGCATTGAACGCCTTATATGCGCCCTCCAGCACGGGGTCGGTCTGCACCCGGGCGGGCTTGATGGTGATGTCGCCTTCGCGCCGCGCAGCACCTGCCGGCGCGGCTGGGCGCGCAGCGGCCGTGTCGCGCGCTTCGGGTCGAGCCGCGGCGCGCGCAGTCGCTGTCGTCGCGGGAGCCGGCACTGTGGCGGCGGGCGCGGCCGCCGCAGGGGTGGCCGGAGCAAGTTGGGTACCCGCAGGCGGCGTCACCGTGGCCGCGACCGGCGCAGCAGCTGGTCCGGGCGCGGGCGCGGCGGCTACCGGCGGTGCGGCCGGTTGTGCCGAGGGCGGCGGTATCTTGTAGTTGTTCTTCGGCTGCATCTCGTACCAGAAGTAGCCGACCGTTCCGAGCGCGAATAGTCCCAGCGCGCCCACGGTGAGGTAAAACGGCTTGCGCGGATTGACGTCGAGTTCCTTGGCCTCGAACAGCTGCTGCGCCTGCTTGCGTTCCGCGGCTTGGCTCGGCGGTGTGAAGTCCGTTTCGATCGGCGCGGCCCGCGGCGGAGGCGGGGGAGGTGCGGCGGGCGCAGCCCGCGGGGTCTCCTCCAGCGCGAGCTCGAGCGTCGGCCTGTCGGCGCGCTTGGGCGCCGGCTCGGGCTCGGCCAGGCTCAGATCATCGCTGTGTATTTCCATCGGCTGCGAGATGTCCGGCAGCTTGTCGCGCGTAAACGGCGGCGGCGTGTCCGCAGCCGGGGCCTGCTCTTTCGCCGCCTGCTTGGCGAGCTCGGCCTTTTTCAGCGCTTCGAGCAGCAGGCTCATCGCGGACTGGCCTGCGTCGCGCCGAGCAGCGGCGGTTTACCCGGATTGGGTGCGGCCATGAACTTGTCGTCGGGCAGAAACGCGCGGTAGCCGCGGTAGTCGCCGTCTATGCTGGCATCGCGGATAATGATCGGGCGCATGAACACGACCAGTTCGGTCTTTTGATTGGTCTGATTCTTGTTGCCGAAGAATCCGCCATAGCCGGCGAGGCGGTTCGCGCCGGGGATGCTGTCCTCCAGGTCGTTGACCCGGTCCTGGATCAACCCGCCCATCACGGCGATCTGGCCGCTATTGACCTTGATCAGCGATTCCATTTCGCGCGTCTGGATCACCGGAATATTGCTCGTGATCGAACCGCAGCCGGGCAGTCCTGCTCCAGCTGCGCCGCAGGGCGCAGCCAGCGACGGGTTGGGGTCGGCGACATTGCCGACGATGCGCGAAATGCTCGGGCGCACGTTGAGCAGTACGCTGTCCGCTTCGCCGATTTGCGGCGTCACGTTCATGATGAAACCGACCGCGACGATGTTGGGCGTGGTGGTGAAAGTCGTCGTGGTGCCGACGTTTGCGGTACTCGTGGTATTTGCCTGGATCGTGAAATAAACCTGGTTGTCGACCACTTTGAGGATTGCGGTCTGGTTGTTCAGCACCGTCAGCCGCGGGCTGGAGAGCACGCGCACGTTGCCGAACGATTCAAGCAACTTCACCGAGGCGACCAGATTGCTGTAATTGGGCGCAGCGGCGCCGAGCACGAATATGCTGCCGGTCGGCGATGCAGTGGTGGTGCCGCCGATTGACTGATTGAACGTGAATCCGGTCGAACCCCGGCGCGCAGCCGACCAGTCTATGCCCTGCTGGTACTGGTTGTTCAGCTGCACTTCAGCGATGGTGGCTTCGATCAATACCTGACGTCTGGCGTTGGACATTACCTGATCGAGGAATTCCTGGATTTTCTCGTGCTGGCGCGAAGTGGCGCGGATACTAAGCACGCCGGACTCGGGGTTCGCGATCACCGAAGCGGCCTCG
>JAJYMF010000063.1 GCA_021787175.1 Pseudomonadota bacterium
CTGATCGCCGGCGGCAATGTGCTGCTGCTCGATGAACCGTCCAACGACCTCGACGTGGAAACGCTGCGTGCGCTGGAAGATGCCTTGCTCGAATTCGCCGGCAGCGTGCTCGTGATCTCGCACGATCGCTGGTTCCTCGACCGCATCGCCACGCACATCCTTGCGTTCGAGGGCGATTCCAAAGTGAGCTTCTTCGACGGCAACTACCACGAGTACGAAGCCGATAAAGTGAAGCGTCTCGGAGAGGAAGCGGCGAAGCCGAAGCGCTTGCGCTACAAGCCGTTGAAGTAACTACTGGTCCGGCGCCGAGTCAAGTGAGGGCGCGTCAGCTCCGGACCGGGGTCAGGTGCACCGAAAATTCGATCTCTTGCCCAAGGTCCTCGGTAAACGGCCGTCCGAGCAGGATCATGCCCGAGCCGCGCAGCAAGGTCTCATCGCCGACGATATGCACCGTATCGCCGCCGCCGAAGCGAACATAGGTGCCGTTGGCGCTCCGGTCCGAGATATAGAATTTTCCCAGCTGAAACACCACGGCCGCGTGCAGGGCCGAGGTGCAAGCGTCGCGCACCACGATGGAGCAGGCCGCGCCGCTGCCGAGCGTCGCCGTCGTGCTGTGGTCGCTCACCGTGCAATCCTGGTCGCGATGGCGCAGGACCAGCTGTTCTTCCAGGCCCTCGGGCTTGCGATCGGCGGGGTTGCCGATACGATTGCGGTCGGCGTCCTCGGGCAGCCAGCCGATCTGGAATAGATCGAGCGGTGCCTGCCGGCCCTTGATGCTGGCGCGGCGAATATGGCGCGCCCGCTGCTGCAGCGGCGGCGGCAGGGCGTCGACCGCAGCACGCGTCGCGAGAATCTGGCGCGCGCGTGCCACTTCGGTAATGCGCGCGGCGACGTTGACTACGTCGCCATGCACGTCGTTGCGCTCATGCAGCACCTCGCCATAGTTGAAGCCGATGCGGATGTACATCGGCGTCTCGCCTCCCGGCTTGCCGCTTTCCACCGCCTCCTGCATGTCGCAGGCGGCGCGCAGCGCCGCTTCCGCGCTCGGAAACGTGCACATGATTTCATCGCCTATGGTCTTGATCAGCGTGCCGCGATGCGCCGCAAGCGTGTCGGTCATGATCGCGATGCAGCGCACCACGAGCCGGCGCGCATGGCTGTTGCCCAGTGTCTCGTACAGCATGGTGCTGCCGCTGATATCGGCGAACAGGATGGCGAGTCTTTCCGATTGCTGTGACATATTCCCTTTGACGGCTGCGCTGCGGGCCGGTACTGCGACGCGCCGTTCCAGCGAAACGGGCGCGTAGCGCAGCGCGAGAATATACGAGAATAAGAGGCGTCAGTCCACGCCTGCGCGCTGCGCAGCAGCAGCGCCGACGCTGAACGCCGGCAGATTCCGGCCGCCGGATCGGCGATTCCGCCGGGTCAGCCGCGGCCGACGAAGGGCATTTTCGTCGCCATGATGGTCATGAACTGCACGTTCGCATCCAGTGGCAGCTTGGCCATGTAAAGTATGGCGCTGCCGACATGCGCCACGTCCATGCGCGGCTCCACCGCGATCGAGCCGTTCGCCTGCGCCACGCCGTTTTTCATGCGCTCGGTCATTTCGGTCGCCGCATTGCCGATGTCGATCTGGCCGCAGGCGATGTCGTATTTGCGGCAATCGAGCGATATGCATTTGGTGAGGCCGGTGACCGCATGCTTGGTGGCGGTGTAGGGCACGGAGTTGGGTCGCGGCGCGTGGGCCGAGATCGAGCCGTTGTTGATGATGCGCCCGCCGCGTGGGTCCTGGCTTTTCATGATCTTGATCGCTTCCTGCGAGCACAGGAACATGCCGGTCAGATTGACATCGACCACCGCTTGCCACTGCTCGAAACTCAGGTCTTCCATCGGTATCGCCGGCGCTCCCATGCCGGCATTGTTGAACAGCAGATCCAGCCTGCCCCAGGTCTTCTGCACCTGGGCGAACAGGGCCCGCACCGCGTCCGGGTTGGCCACGTCGGCGGGCAGCGCCAGCGCGTTCGCGCCGGTCGGCCCCGCGTCCTGCATCGTTTTATCGAGCAATTCCCTGCGCCTGCCGACCAGACCGACGCGATAACCGTCATTGAGCAGCGCCAGCGCGGCGCTCTTGCCGATGCCGGTGCCGGCGCCGGTGACGATGGCGACTCTCATTTGCGTACTCATGCTCCAGCCTCCCTATATCCGTCGTTACGCCTGCATGTGTCGGAAATTCTCAATCGGTCTCAGGTTTTCAAGCCGAACAGCTTTTCGATTCTTGCGGTCTCTTCGGACGAAAGATTCATGAAGCAGCAACCCGAATTTTGCACCTGCTTGCCGTCGGCCAGAGTCATCAGCTGCGAGTAGCGCACTTCCATGTCGACCACGACGGATTCCCCCCCCGGGCCCTCGATGCGACAGCCCTTGAGCACCGTGCCCGGTTCCAGGCTGATTTCCGGATCGTATTGCAGAAAGCCGATGCCGCCCTTGCTCACGTTCGTCATGGTCGCGTCGAATGGCATCACGCCGGCTTCGTCCACGACGCAACGCAGTTCATGCTGCGGCGGCACATCGGCGCGTTCGCTTTCCCGCCGCCTATGGCCGGCAACGATTTCGGGAAAGCGCAGCCTGATTCCCGCGGCGCCTTCGTGCGCGGCGGTCGGCTTGGGGTCTCCCGCCGCGAATTCGATGCGCCAGCCCCCAGGCTCGGCATGAAAGGTGGCGCGCGGCCGCGACAGCAGCGCCCTGTTGGCCGCCTCGTCCGGGCTGAGCTCGATGATGATGTAAGCCTTTTCCGGATCGACGAAACGCAGCCGCGAACGGAAC
>JAJYMF010000110.1 GCA_021787175.1 Pseudomonadota bacterium
TGCTCCAGCGCGGTCGCACCCAGCGCAAGAATCAGGAAGGGCATGGCGAAAGGCGCGA
Organism: Pseudomonadota bacterium; assembly: GCA_021787175.1. GTDB lineage: Bacteria > Pseudomonadota > Gammaproteobacteria > Xanthomonadales > Rhodanobacteraceae > Metallibacterium. The sequence goes on from JAJYMF010000110.1 coordinate 59, forward strand.
GCAGCAGATTGTCGAAATCGGCAAAACCCATCCAGCGCGCCCAATCGTAGCCCGAGAGCACGATGAGCATCACCAGCGCGAGCCCGAGGGAATACAGCGGCCAGCGGTGCTCGCGCAAGCCGACGCGAACCAGCCAGGCGAGCGCCAGGCTGGTCAGGCCCAGTTTCGCCAGCGACACCGACTGCGCGAGTACCGGGTAGCGGGCGAAGCTCAATAGTGCGGCCGCGACACAGCTCGCAGCGAAGGCGCACCATAGCGCCGTCTCCAGCCGGCGATAGCGCGCGCCGCCTACGCGCAGGCACAGCACGAGCAACGGCACTACATAGAGATGCTGCATCGCGAAGAACAGCAGTTGCCGCATCTGGGGGTTCTCGATGTTCAGCGGCCACACCAGCAGATAGGCGGATACTGCCCAGGCGAGCGCCGTAACGCCGAACCACAATAGCACCTGCTCGCGGCGCTCGACCCACCACACCGACAAGGCGAGCAGACCGGCCACCAGCAGAGCCGCGCCGAACATCGCGATGCTGGTGACCTGCAGATCGAAGCGCCGCCCGTAATAGTGCGAGCGCACCAGCAAGCCCGGTCCGATAGTCAATCGCGACAGGCCGTTGCGGTGCTCGGAGCTGCCGACCGCGCGAATGTGCAGGACGTTGTCCCCGGGACGCAGCAGGGCCGCGGCCACCGTAAGCAGGATCGGCCGCTGCAGCTCGGTCAGGCGCGGGTCGCCGTAGCCCCGGCTGATTCCGACCAGATTGCCATTGACATAGAAGTCGAACTCGGCGGCGCTGTTGCGCGGCAAATACAGCGTGTGCGTGCGCGCGATCTCCGACGCCACCCGGAAGTGAAGCCGGTACCACAGCGTTCCGCTGAACCCCGGATGGCTGACATGCCAATTGTCGGGCAGCGCGATCGGCTGCCATGGCGCAGCGTCCTCCGGTGGTTGCCGGGCATCGCTCAGCACAAACTCGGCGCGTTCGATGGGCATGGGTCGCGGCGCGGGCGTTGCGCCGCAGGCCGATGCAATTGCCAACAGCAGGGCGCAGGCGGCCGTGAGGCGAAGCATCATTCGAATAGCGTGCAAGAAGCCGCTTCGCTCAGGCGCGGCAGCCAAGCCGGCGGACACGTCTGCACATGTTTGTTCGAGTCGAACGCTGTCTTGCTCGCCCTGAACGGCGTGTCATAGCAGGTTGCGCTGGTCGGCCTCATACACCGCTTCGGTTTTCGAGTGGACTGCGAGCTTGCGGTAAATGCGCTTGAGGTGCGTATGCACCGTCTGCACCGAGATGCCCAGCAGTTCCGCGGTTTCGGCATAGGAAAAGCCGCGCGCGATCATGCGCAGAATCTCGACTTCGCGCGAAGTGAGCGCGTCCTTGGCGTGCGCAACTTCGCTCGCAACCCCGGCGCCCGCATCGGCTGCCGGGCGCAGGCGCTTGAGCACCTGGCGCGCGATGATCGGCGACAGCGGCGAACCGCCATTGCTCAGCTCGCGGATGTCCAGGGTGATATCGCGCGTGAGCGTACCCTTGAGCAGGAAACCGCGCGCGCCGGCTTCCAGCGCGGGCAGCACATGCTCTTCGTCGCCGAAAATGCTGACGACCAGGATATTGCAGTCCGGGTAGCGCGCGGCGACAAAACTTATGACCTCCAGCCCGGACATGTCCTGCAGGCCCAAATCGACCAGCAGCACGTCGGGAGCCTCGCGCGCCAGCCCGGCTAAAGCCTCGCGCCCCGAGGCGTACTCGGCGGCCAGGTGCAATTCCGGATGCGCCACGACCGAGGCGGCCAGCCAGGCGCGCGTGTCGTCCTCGTCCTCGACGATCGCTACGGACAGCGGCATGCTCGGCGACTTCTCCATCGGCATTCCGGCCTCGGCGGCAAAGCGCAAGAATGGGAAGGCAGAAGCTATCACATCGGCCGCTCCCGAAGCCAGCCGAATGTGCATTATTCCCGGTTCCGCCGCGCGTCCCCAATTATGGGTATTGCCCCCCCGGTGCGCTGGCTACATAGTCCTCCCCGATCGGTTCCGTCATAGATGCACGCATGCGCTGTCGGGGCCGGGTGGGGTTTGCGATTCGTTCAGAATCATCCATTTTGCGGACGCGCGCTGCATTTCGTCTTGTTAGAGTTCGACTCGCACCAAAACAATCCAGAGGGAGAGACAATTGAATTATTCATTGATCGCGAAGACCGCGGCCAGCATCCTGCTGGCTGGAGTGTTGGCTGCCTGCGGCAGCAGCAGCAATAACGATACGGCTGCAGCCGCAGCCACGCCTCCGGCGCCGACGACGTTTACGGTCGCCGGCACGGCGGCCACCGGCGCCGTGTTTGCCAATGCCACCGTTACCATCGTCGGCAGCGACGGCACCAGCTACCCCGCCGCCGGACAAGCCGCCGTCGTGACCGGCACCGACGGCAGCTACACCGTCACGCTGCCGCTAACCGCCAAGCCTCCCTTCGTGGTCCAGGCCGCGCGGGACGACCAGACCCTGGTCAGCGTGGTCGCCGAGGCGAAAGACACGACCACCAACATCACCCCGGTGACCACCCTGATCGCCTCGCGCCTGTCCGCATCGGGCGACCCGGCCAAGCTCGCCGACGAGATCAAGAACAAAACGGTTACCGTTGATCTCGCCGCGGTGACGGCCAAGCTGGTGAACGGCACGAGTCCCACCACGTTCAGCCCGGACGAGGCGGTCACCAGGGAGGAGATGGCCGTCCTGCTGGCGCGGGCCCTTCAGCTGCCAACCGGTGGTTC
>JAJYMF010000212.1 GCA_021787175.1 Pseudomonadota bacterium
GCCGCTTCCCGGCGGATCCGGCCCGGCGACTACTTCCGCGGCATCTGGGACAGCAACGTGATCGACGGACGCGTGTACGGCGTGCCGTGGTACGTGGACACGCGGCTGCTGTTCTATCGCCGCGATCTCCTCGCTGCCGCGGGTTTCGACCGGCCGCCACGCACCTGGGCCGAGTGGACGCGCATGCTGGCCGCGGTCAAGGCCCATGCCGCGCCCGGCGATTACGCGATCCTGCTGCCGCTGAACGAGTTCGAGCCGCTGCTGTCGCTGGCGCTGGAGGAGCCGCAACCGCTGCTGCGCGATCACGATCGGTACGGCAATTTCCAGAATCCCGGCTATCGGCAAGCGTTGCGTTTCTATCTGCAGATGTTCCGCGAGGGCTACGCCCCGCGCATCGACAACACCCAGGTGCCCAACGTGCCGGCGGAGTTCGGACGCGGTCACTTCGTCTTCTATATCTCCGGGCCGTGGATGATCCAGGAGTTCGAGCAGCGGATGCCGTCCGCGGTGCGAGACCAGTGGATGACCGCGCCGCTGCCGGGTCCGGATGGCCCCGGCTCGGGTATCGCCGGCGGCGCGAGCCTGGTGCTGTTCCGCAACGCCGAGCACAAGCGCGCGGCGTGGGAACTGATCGAATACCTGTCGCAGCCGGCGATCCAGGAGCAGTTCCACGCCCTGACCGGCGACCTGCCGCCGCGCCGCTCGAGCTGGGCGCTTCCGGGCATCGCCAATGACCCCTACGCGCAGGCCTTCCGCGAGCAGCTCGAGCGCGCGCGCGCCGTGCCCCGGGTTCCGGAGTGGGAGGAGGTCGTCAATGAGATGCAGGTGATCGCGGCGCGCGCAGCCTTCGGGCGCATGGGCGTTGCGGCGGCGACCGCCGCGATGGACCGGCGCACCGACGCCATCCTCGCCAAGCGCCGCTGGATGCTGCGCCGGGGGACCCTGCCGTGAGGCGCGGCGCGCTCGCCGGCTGGATCTTCACCGCGCCGGCGCTGGCGGTGATCGCGGTGTTCTTCCTGCTGCCGGTACTGGCGGCCTTCGGCCTCAGCCTGACCGACTTCGACATCTACGCGCTCGCCAGCCTGCGCAACCTGCGCTTCGTCGGCCTGGACAACTACGGGGCGGTGCTGCACATGCCGCTGTTTTGGAAGGCGCTGGGGCACACGCTGTACTTCGTGGTCGTGGGCGTGCCGCTGTCGCTGGCGGCCTCGCTCGCGGCCGCGCTGCTGCTGCATTCGCGGCTGGCACGCTGGAAGGGGTTTTTCCGCGTGGCGCTGTTCACCCCGGTGGTGGCCACGCTGGTCGCGGTCGCGGTGATCTGGCGCTATCTGTTCCAGACCCGCTACGGCTGGGTCAACTACGCGCTGGGCGGGTTCGGCATCCATCCCGTCGACTGGCTGGGCGATCCGCGGCTGGCGATGCCGACCATCATCTTGTTCGCGGTGTGGAAGAACTTCGGCTACAACATGATCATCCTTCTCGCCGGCCTGCAGGTCCTGCCGACCGAGCTCTACGAGGCGGCGCGGCTCGAGGGCGCCTCGACGTGGGCGCAGCTGCGCCACATCACCCTGCCGCTGCTGGGACCGACGCTGATGACGGTGAGCGTGCTCACCATGATCGGCTACTTCCAGCTGTTCGCCGAGCCCTACGTCATCACCCAGGGCGGTCCGCTGCAGAGCACCCTGAGCGTGCTCTACCTGCTCTACGAACAGGGCTTCGACTGGTGGAACCTGGGGCTGGCCTCGGCAATCGCCTTCGTGCTGTTCGCGCTGACGCTGGCCGTGACCTGGGCTCTGCTGTGGTTCGGCCGACGCAAGGGGTACGCATGAAGCCGCGTGCCGCCTCGATCGCGGTCAACGGCCTGCTGGCGCTGGGCGCGGCGCTGACGCTGTTTCCGCTGCTGTGGATGCTGTCGGTGTCGCTGATGCCGATCGGCTCGGCCAACAGCTTCCCGCCGCCGCTGCTGCCGCTGTACCCGACGCTGGACAACTACCGCACCCTGTTCGAGCGCGCCGATCTCGGGCGCTTCCTGTTCAACAGCCTGCTGGTCTCGACCGGCATCACGCTCGGCTCGCTGGCCTGCAACCTGCTCGCGGGCTACGCCTTCGCCAAGCTGCGTTTCGCCGGCCGCGAGCGCCTGTTCGGCCTGCTGCTGGCGGCGCTGGTGATCCCCTCGCAGGTGGCGATGATGCCGCTGTTCCTGCTGGCGCGGCTGCTCGGCATCGTCAACAGCTACGCCGGCGTGATCCTGCCTTCGCTGGCCAGCATCTACGGCATCTACCTGGTGCGGCAGTTCGCGCGCGCGATTCCCGACGAGCTGCTGGAGGCCGCGCGCATCGACGGCGCCAGCGAATGGCGCATCTTCCGCAGCGTGGCCCTGCCGCTGCTGCGGCCGATCATCCTGACCCTCGCGGTGCTGACCTTCCTCACCGCCTGGAACGACTTCATGTGGCCGCTGATCGTGCTGACCGGCAAGGACCATTTCACCCTGCCGATCGCGCTGGCGTCGCTCGCGCGCGAACACAACCAGGGCATCGAGCTGATGATGGCGGGATCGATGGTGACCGTGTTGCCGGTGCTGCTGCTGTTCCTCGGCCTGCAGCGCTACTACATCAGCGGCCTGCTGCTCGGCAGCGTCAAGGGGTGAACGCCGGCATGGACGACGGGCCCCGGCCCGGCACCGTCGGACCGGAACCTGGCCCGGGTGTGCGCTGACGCTGTTGTTCGCCGGCATCAGCGCCGCGCATGCCGGCACGGCGCAAACCCGCGTGCGTATCGCCGAGTTGCGTTCAACCGATGCGCCCGGTA
>JAJYMF010000010.1 GCA_021787175.1 Pseudomonadota bacterium
GGACACCGTGGTAGTCGAGTGTCAGGATGAGCGGAATGTCCGCCATGCGCTTGCCTCAAATTTCCGCTGAACAGGAAACCGGACTTGATGCACTGCAGAATAAGTCCCAAAAAGCCGCGGCCATCAAGTGCTTACGCGAGATTTTGCCTCAAAATCCGCGCCAGCGCCAGAGTTGAGCGCGGAGTTGAGCGCGGCTTTCCTCCACCACCGCGACCGACCCACCCGGAGCCCGCTGGGATTGCCTGCCAGCTGCACCCGATTCGATCCCGTACAACGCCGATAGCAGCGTTCGAAACGGAGCAATTACTTCTTCGCCGCCTTGCCTGCCGCCGGCTTGATTTTCCTGCGCGCATCCGCGGGGCTGGGCAAGGGCACCATCTGCGGCGCCCCGGGAACCACGCAGCCGCTGCCGCAACAGCTTCCCGGCTGGCGCTTGCCGGTGATTTTGCGCGCCGGGTCCGCAAGCACGCCGCGCTCGAGCAAACGCTCCACTAGATCGACCTTATTGCCCAGCGGATAGTTGCGGAAGATTTCTTTTTTCATCGCCTCGGGCGAACCGCCGCCGTGCAGGCTGATCACCGAATACCAGCCACCCTGGTTGGACGCGGTCAGGTCCTCGAGGAAGCGCGCCACCTCGATGCGCTTGTCGTAGGGTATGTCGGCGCGGCCGCGCAGCACGTCAGCGAGTTTGGCCGACGTGACCGGGTTATGGTCCTCGTCCGGGCCCGGCAGGGAAACGATCAAACCGCCGGAGACCTGGTGCGCGATACGATGCATGTCGTAGATCTGCGTTGCCAGCAGCAGTTTGCCAATGTTGGAGAAAACGACATCGGGCATCACGTTGCCGGCCGGGTCTGGCTCCGCATACACCGAGGCGGCAACACCGCAGGCAAAGAACCCTTCGACGATCTTTATCAGTTCCACCATCTGATCGCGCAAGCCGTGGGCGCGATCCAGGTCCAATCCGTTGGCCTCCGTCATCAGGGCGCCGGCGCCGATCAAGAGATCGCCGAATCCGGCGCGCGCGGCTATGCAGGTATGGCGATGATGGGTGGCGTAGGTGAGGGTGAGAAAGCCCGCATGCTCCCACTCCCCCGCCAGAAACACCCGCTCCCACGGCACGAACACGCGCTCGAACAGGCACACGCCGGTGGACTGGCCGTATTTGGCGCTGAACTTGGCCGCTGCCTCTCCGGCACGCCCGGCCGGACGCGCCACGATGGTCAGCCCCTTGGCATCGACCGGCACGGCGCAGCACACAGCAAAGTCGGCGTCCGCCTCGGTCATATTGCGCCCGGGCATGACCAGGATTTCGTGCACGTACGGCGCGCCGGTGACTATGGCTTTGACGCCGGAAATGACGATGCCACCCTTGCGCCGCTCGACGATGCGCACATAGCTGTCCGGATTCTCCTGCTGGTGCGGGCGCAGGGAACGGTCGCCCTTGCCGTCGGTCATGGCCACGGCGCAACTCAAGTCGCGCTCCTGCGCGTCTTGCATGTACGCGAGCAAGCGCTGGTGATAGTCGCCGCCGCGCGCCGCATCGATGCGGTGCGTCGCCTGGTACAGGGCGCTGAACGCATCGCCGGTGAGATAGCGCTGGGCGCAGCCGGTCTCCTGGCACACCAGGCGCACCGCTTCGAGTTTGTTCAGCAGATCGCCGCTCGAGCGGCCCACATGGATCAGCCGGTTCGTCTCGCGCTCCGAGTTATGCTGTTGCGCGCGCATCAGCGGCGCCAGTTCCGGCCTGAGCGCGAAGTCGTAGGTGAGGCCGATGGCATTGATGCCGGGCGCAAGCGCGGCATCGCCGGCTACCGACTTCACTTTGCGCCCATTCACATATACGCTGGGTTTGTAGGCTAGAAGCGACTCGCGGTAGTCTTTGCCCGACATGAACATGGCGTCTCCTGGATGTTGACGGGGCAGCCACCCCTAATCGGCCGGCCCCAAGTTTGATCTGGGTCAAGCAGTTCCACGGCCTAGAGTCTAAGCTGGGATTCGATAACGCAGGAAAACTGCCGACCATGTCCAAAAGCGAATACTCCGAATTGTGCGCGCCGCTGCAAGCGAAACGCAAGCAGTTGCCGGACGAAGCGCGCACAAAAATCTCCGCTTCGGGGGAAGGTCTCGGCTTCGTCAACCAACGGAAAATCACCGACGACGATGGGCTTGCCGATGCGGCCGCTGAAATGGACGTCGCGATGGTGATTCCGGAGAGTCAGGAGTTGCAGAGCATCGAGGCAGCCCTTGCGCGCATCGGCGACGGCAGCTGCGGCAGCTGCTCCGACTGCGGCGATGCGATCGGCCATGCACGGCTGAAGGCGAATCCGGCGGCCAAGCGCTGTCTGCCCTGCCAGGAAGAATTTGAACACGCACTGATCCAGGCGCACGGGGCCATGCCCCAGGCGATGACGCGGTCGCGCATCCAACGTGAATGATCTTGATCTGGAGGCTATATGTATAAGCACATCCTGATACCCACTGACGGGTCGGCGCTTTCCGACAAAGCGGTAGAAGCGGCAATCAAGCTGGCGAAGCTCCTGGGCGCGCGCATTACCGCATTTCATGCGTTGGAACCTTATCCCCTTCAGGGCGCCTATGCGGCCGAGGCGAGCGGCGTGGCCGAATTGCAGCCGGAAATCTTCGCCGAACGCAGCGAGGAATTCGCCAAGCGCGTGCTCGATGCGGTCGCGCGCAACGCCGCCGCGGCGAACGTGCAATGCACGACCGCATACGCCACCGCCCGCTCGGTGTCGCAGGCGATCGTCGACAAGGCGCGTGCGGAGGACTGCGA
>JAJYMF010000111.1 GCA_021787175.1 Pseudomonadota bacterium
ACGCGACGCAACGACGATCTGCGCACCCACGCCGGGCAGGTGAGCTTTCCCGGCGGTCGCGTGGACGCGACGGATGCCGATGCCGTCGCCGCGGCGCTGCGCGAAAGCGCCGAGGAGATCGGCCTCGATCCGCAGGCCGCCGAGCCGCTCGGGTTCCTGGATTGCTTCGACACCATCAGCGGTTACTGCGTGACGCCGGTGGTCGCACGCATCGCCGTTTCGGCATCGTTGCGGGCCAACCCCGCCGAGGTCGCCGAGGTCTTCGAGGTGCCGCTGGAGTTTCTGCTCGATCCCGTCCGGCTGCACACCGTGGCGGTGGACTATCGCGGTCGCACGCGGCAGGTCCACGAGTTCGATGCCTATGCGCCCGGCGGCCACCGCATCTGGGGCGCGACCGCCGCTATGCTGTTCAATCTGATGACGCGGATGGGACGACGATGACGCTGCCGGACACGCTGATCGATGTCGAGGCCTTGGCCGCGTTGCCGCGCGGCGCCTGCCTGATCGTGGATTGCCGCCACGATCTCGCCGATGCCGACGCCGGGCGTCGCGCCTTCGAGCGTGCGCATCTGCCCGGCGCGGTGCATGCGCATGTCGATCGCGACCTGTCGGACCTGAGCAAGACGGGTCTGGGCCGTCATCCGCTGCCGGATGCCGAGGTTTTCGCCACGACCCTGGCGCGCTGGGGCTGGCAACCGGGCCTGCCGGTCGTCGCCTATGACGCGATGGGCGGCGCGCTGGCGGCGGCACGGCTGTGGTGGATGATGCGCGTGCTGGATCAGCCGGCGGCGGTGCTCGACGGCGGTTTCCAAGCCTGGGTTGCCGCGGGATTCCCGCTCGAATCGCACGCCGTGGCGCCGTCGCTCGCACCCGTCGTCGCGCTGCGCTGGCCCGTGGACCGCGTGCTGTATGTCGAACAGGTGTTGCAGCAGCGCGCCCGTTCCGAGGCGTTGCTGCTGGATGCCCGCGCAACCCCGCGCTACCGCGGCGACGTCGAACCGCTGGACAGCAAGGCCGGTCACGTCCCCGGCGCGCGGAATCGCCCTTTCGCCTACAACCTCGGCGACGATGGCCGTTTCAAGCCGGCCGATGACCTGCGCGAAGAGTGGCTGGATCTGCTGGAGGGACGCGACCCCGCCACCGTCGTGCACATGTGCGGCTCCGGCGTCACCGCCTGCCACAACCTGCTGGCGATGGAGCACGCCGGCCTGCCCGGTTCGCGTCTGTTTGCACCCTCGTGGAGCGGCTGGATCAGCGACCCCGAACGGCCGGTGGCGACGGGTCCCGCGGTTGGCTGACTGTCGTGCACGCACTCGGTACCGCCGCGCACGAACTCGGTACCGCCGCGCACGAACTCGGTACCGCGCGGCTCTGCCGCGGCGTTCGCTTCCTTCTCTCCTGTTGTCATCCTGAGGGCGAAGCCCGAAGGATCTGTCCGCCCGAGTGATCTCGGCACACCGTTTGTTTCCACGCGGAATCAGGCGGTGTGCCGAAGTCATCCAGACACCGCCAGATGCTTCGCTGCGCTCGGTTTGACAATGGACAAAAGGTGACAGTGCGAAAGGTGAGGCATCAGCGCGGCTTGCCCGACTTGAGCTGGGCCACGAGCGCTTTCAACACGGCCTGCGCCTCCTCTGCGAACCAGCCGTCGAGGAAGGACTCCACCGGCAGCTGCGCGGCATCGGCGTAGATGGCGGCGAGGTCGGCGCGGGCCAGGATGCGGGTTTCGCGCATGGCCTTGCGCGGCAGCGCCAGCAGGCCGGTGAGCCAGTGCTGCGCGCGGTCCGCGACGAAATCGACGTCGGCCAGTTCGTCGACGAAACCGATCGCCAGCGCCGCCTCGGATTCGAGCATGGTCCCGGCGACCAGCAGGCGCTCGGCGCGGTAGGCGCCGACCAGACGCGCCAACGCGGCCTGGATGCAGGCCGGCACGGTCAGGCCGACCTGCACTTCATTGAGGCCGATGCGATACGGCCCGCGCGCCATGACGCGGTAATCGCAGTGCAGCGCCAGCACGGCGCCGCCGGCCGGGCTGTGACCGGTGATCGCCGCCGCGCTGGGGATGGGCGAGCGGGCGAGCGCGGCGGCCAGTCCGAAGAAATCACGCCACACCGGCGCCAGCGCCGCGCGGTCGAGCGCCAGCAACACCGGCACGTCGAGCCCCGCCGAGAACATGCCGGGCGTGCCGCTGAGCAGCAGCGCCTCGGCGCCGTCGCGCGGCGCGGTCTCGACCGCCTCGCGCAGGGCGCGGATCAGACCCGGGTCGAGGGCGTTGACCGGTGGCCGTGTCAGACGCAGTTCGCGGATGCCGTGTTCGTGGTCGATGCGTTCGAGCATGTCAGGGATTCCCGGCGGTCAGTTCGTAGCGCAGGGTGAAGGTCAGCACCGCGCTGCCCCTGGCCGGCACGCGCAGCGGAAAGTCGAGCTGCGCGGCGTTCCGCTGCGCCGGCGCGACGCTGGATGCCAGCAGCTTCCACGCGCGCCAGCGCCAGGGGAATTCGCGCAGCGTGATGGTGCGTGCGGCATCGCCGGTGTTGCGCACGGTCACGCGGAAGCTCTCGTCGGCGTGGCCGGCCGCCTTGTCCACCGTGAACGCGGTGACCTCGCGCGTCGTGCGCAGGTCGAAGGCCTCGCCCAGGGTCAGCTCGACGTGGGTGCCGGGCGGCGTGTCGTTGATGCGGTCCTCGCCCAGCAGCTCGGCGCGATCGCCGGAACCACTGCCGTACACGCGCACCGCGCCCGCGGGCAGCGCGTGCGCGGCGGTGAAGCCCAGCCGGCTTTCGACCGCGCC
>JAJYMF010000013.1 GCA_021787175.1 Pseudomonadota bacterium
CGCTCTCGCACCGGCGGCAGCCCAAGCCGCTCCTGCTGTTGCGCGGCCGCACCTGCTTCGCGCAGCAGCGTATCGACCAACCCGGGCTCGATACCTGCGGCATCGCCGGTCTTGGCCTGCACCGCCTGCAGGAGTATGCGTTCCAGGCCCGGCTCCAGCGCCATCACCTGCAGTTCGTTGCCCGCGGGATAGAGCTGCTGCACGATGGCGCGGCCCAGCGCCACCCGCACCAGTGCGGTCAGATCGCCCGCGTCCTGCACTTTTGCGCCGTGCTCGGCGAGCACCTCGATGATGGTGCGCATGTCGCGGATATGCACGCCCTCCTCGAGCAGGCGCTGCAACACCTTTTGCACGGTCCCCAGCGGCAGCAGCTTGGGCACCAGGTCCTCGACCAGCTTGGGCGATTCGCGCCCGACGTGATCGAGCAGTTGCTGCGCTTCCTGCCGGCCCAGCAGTTCGGAGGCATGGGTCTGCATCACATGGTTAAGATGAGTGGCGATCACGGTGCCGGCGTCGACCACGGTGTAGCCGAAGGTCTGCGCCTGCTCGCGCATGCCGGCCTCGACCCACACCGCCGGCAAGCCGAACGCCGGATCGCGCGTCGCCGCGCCAGGCAGGGCCGTATTTACATGTCCCGGATTGATCGCGAGGTACATGCCGGTGTAGGCTTCGCCGCGGCCGATCTCGACGCCTTTCAGCGTGATCACGTAGGCATTGGGGCGCAGTTCCAAGTTGTCGCGGATATGCACTGCTGGCGCGAGGAATCCCACGTCCGATGCGAACTTCTTGCGCAGCCCCTTGATCCGTTTGAGCAGTTCGCCGTCCTGCGCATTGTCGACCAGCGCTATCAGCCGATATCCCACCTCGAGCCCGAGCGTATCCACCGGCACGACGTCGCTCCAGGATGCCTCGACCGAGGGGCTCGGTGCCAGCTGCTCCTCGGCAGGCGCCTCGGCTGCAGCCGGGCGCTTCGCCATCGTATAACCGCCGAAGGCCAGCAGCGCGGCCAGCAGCAGGAAGGCAAAATTGGGCATGCCCGGAATCATTCCCATGATGCCGAGGATCGCAGCGGTGATCATCAATACCTGAGACTTGTTGAAAAGCTGCCCGACCAGCTGCTCGCCGATGTTCTGATCGCTGCCGACGCGGCTGACGACGATGCCCGCGGCCGTCGAGATCACCAGCGCCGGGATCTGCGCCACCAGGCCGTCGCCGATCGTGAGCAGGGTGTAGTACTTCGCCGCCGTGGCGATATCCAGGTCGTGCTGCAGCATGCCGACCACCAAACCGCCGACGATATTGACGAGCAGGATGATGATTCCGGCGACCGCGTCGCCGCGCACGAACTTGCTCGCGCCGTCCATCGCGCCGTAGAACTCGGCCTCCTGCGAAACTTCCCGGCGGCGGCGGCGCGCATCGTCCTCGCCGATCAGGCCGGCGTTGAGATCGGCGTCGATCGCCATCTGCTTGCCCGGCATCGCATCCAGGGTGAAGCGCGCACTGACCTCGGCAATGCGCCCGGCGCCCTTGGTGATGACCACGAAATTGATCACCACCAGGATGAAAAACACGACCAGGCCGACGGCGTAGTTGCCGCCGACCAGGAACTGTCCGAACGCCTCGATCACCTTGCCGGCGGCATCCGGCCCGTTGTGGCCGTGCAGCAGCACCACGCGCGTCGACGCGACATTGAGCGACAGCCGCAGCAGCGTTGTCATCAACAGGACGCTGGGAAACACGGCGAAATCCAGCGGTTTCAGCGTGTACAGGCTCACCAGCAGCACGATGATCGCGAGTGCGATGTTGAAGGTAAACAGCAGATCGAGCAGAAACGGCGGCACCGGCAGGATCATCATCGTCAGGATCATGATGATCAGCACCGGCACTGCGGCCGCGCGCAGGCTGACGCCGCTCAGCAGCAGTCGCAAATTGAAAGTATCGTTCATGCAGCGGACGCTTCGCGATCAAGCCCGGCGGCCAGCGGTGCGAGCTGCGGCTGCCGCGGTTTCGCGCCGCCGTGTTCGCGATGGCGGCGTAGTTGATATATGTATGCCAATACTTCGGCCACGGCGGCGTACAGCGCCGCCGGGATTTCGTCGCCGAGTTCGGCGTGGCGGTACAGCGCGCGCGCGAGCGGCGGCGCTTCGAGTATCGGCACCTGGTGCTCCTCGGCGAGCGCGCGGATATGAGCGGCCAGCAGGTGCGCGCCTTTGGCCACCACCCGCGGCGCGCGCATCGCGCCGTCCTGGTAACGCAGCGCCACCGCGTAGTGGGTCGGGTTGGTGACCACGACGTCGGCCTTGGGGATTTCGGCCATCATGCGCCGGCGTGCCATCTCGCGCTGCTGGCTGCGGATGTGCGCCTTGACCTGCGGATCGCCCTCGGTCTCCTTGTTTTCCTGGCGCACTTCCTCGCGCGTCATGCGCAGTTTCTTCTCGTTGTCCCAGATCTGGACCGGAATATCGACCGCAACGATGAGCGCCATGCTTCCGGCCATGACGAGAAAGCTGGTCCCGAGCAGCTGCACCATATGCGCCATGGCGGCAGCGAGCGGCTCGGCGGCGATCGCGAGCAACGCGCCGCTGTTGTGCCAGAGAACCCAGGCGGCGACGCCGCCGACGAGCACCGCCTTGACGATCGCCTTGAGCATTTCGATCACACCATGCCACGACAGGATGCGTGCCAAGCCTTTCAGGGGATCGATGCGCCCCCAATCCGGCAGCAGCGGCGTGAAGCTGAACAGCCAGCCGTTCAGCAGCAGCGCCGACGCGATCCCCGCCAGCAGCAG
>JAJYMF010000384.1 GCA_021787175.1 Pseudomonadota bacterium
CGCCGGTTCGCCGCCGAACGGGGCGGCGATGGGCGGAGCCCCGTCGGGGGCGGCGGCAGCCGCGAAGGCCGCCGCGCTCCCCGAGCGCCTGGCCGCCCCGGCGCGCGCCAGCGGTCCCAATCCCTGCGGCGTGACGACGGCCCAGGCGGCCGAAGGCACGCGCCGCGGCAGCAGCGCGCGCTAACACGCGAGCCGGAGAAGTTCCATGCAACTGCCCGAGATTGCGATCCGGCGGCCGGTCTTCGCGACCGTGCTGTCCCTGCTGGTGCTCCTGATCGGCGCCGTGAGCTTCACGCGCCTGGCGGTGCGCGAGTACCCGAAGATCGACGAGCCGGTCGTCACCGTGAGCGTCCGCTATCCGGGCGCGTCGGCCGAGGTCATCGAGACCCAGGTCACCAAGCCGCTGGAGGATTCGATCGCGGGCATCGACGCGGTGGACGTGCTCACCTCGATCAGCCGGGCCGAGCAGAGCCAGATCTCGGTGCGCTTCCGCCTCGAGAAGGATGCCGATGCGGCCGCCGCCGAAGTGCGGGACCGCACCTCGCGCGTGCGCAACAAGCTGCCGCAGGCCATCGACGAACCCGTCGTCGCCAAGGTGGAGGCGGACGCCTTCCCGGTGATCTGGCTCGCCTTCACCAGCGACACGCTGACGCGGCTGCAGATCAACGACCTGGTCAACCGCATCGTCAAGTCGCGGCTGCAGACCGTCACGGGCGTGGCCGACGTGCGCATCTACGGCGAGCGCAAGTACGCGATGCGGGTGTGGCTCGATCCGCCCCGGCTCGCCGGCTACCGCCTCACGACGCAGGACGTCGAGGACGCCATCCGGCGCAGCAACCTGGAGCTGCCGGCGGGCCGCATCGAATCGCAGCAGCGCGAGTTCAGCGTGACGTCGCAGACCGACCTCGTGCGGCCGGCGCAGTTTTCCGAGATCGTCATCAAGAACGTGAACGGCTTCCCGGTGAAGCTCCGCGACGTGGCGCAGGTCGAGGAGGGCGCCGCCGACGAGCGCAGCGCGGTGCGGCTGAATGGGCGCCAGGCGATCTCGGCGGGTGTGATCCGGCAGGCGACCGCCAATCCGCTGATCCTGGCCGAAGGCGTGCGCGAGATCATCCCCAAGCTCAAGCAGGACCTGCCGGCGGATGTCAACATCGAGATCGCGAACGACAACTCGGTGTTCATCGACCGCTCGGTCAAGAACGTGTACAAGACCATCGCCGAGGCCATCCTCCTCGTGGCGTTGGTGATCTTCGTCTTCCTGCGCACGGTGCGCGCCTCGATCATCCCGATCATCACGATTCCGGTCAGCCTGATCGGCGCCTTCGCGCTGATGGCGCTGTTCGGCTTCACGATCAACACCTTGACGCTGCTGGCGCTGGTGCTGGCCATCGGCCTGGTGGTGGACGACGCGATCGTGATGCTGGAGAACATCTTCCGCCACATCGAGGAGGGCATGGACCCGTTCTCGGCCGGCATCCGCGGCGCGCGCGAGATCGGTTTCGCCGTGGTCACGATGACGCTAACGCTGGTGGCGGTGTATGCGCCGCTCGCCTTCACGCCGGGCCGCACCGGCCGGCTGTTCGTCGAATTCGCGCTGGCGCTGGCCGGCGCCGTGTGCGTCTCCGGCTTCATCGCGCTGACGCTCACGCCGATGCTGTGCACCAAGCTGCTGCGCCACAACCCGAGCCCCAACTGGTTCGACCGCGGGATGGAGCGGCTGCTCACGAACCTGCAGTCAGCCTATGCCGGCGTCCTGCGCTGGGTGCTGCTGGCCCGCTGGCAGCCCGGCCCCGCCGCCGGTGGCGGCGGCCTCCTGCGGGCCGTGCTGCAGGCGCGCTGGCTGGTGGTCGGCGTCATGCTGCTCAGCGCCGTGGGCATCGGCATGGTCTGGCCGACGATGAAGCAGGAACTGGCGCCGCTGGAGGATCGCGGCACGATCCTGGCCACCGTGAACGCGCCGGACGGCTCGACGCTGGAGTACACCGACCGCTACGCGCAGCGGCTCGAGAAGCTGGGGCAGGCCTATCCGGAGTTCGACCGCATCTTCGCCAACGTCGGCAATCCGACGGTGTCGCAGGCGAGCGTCGTGTATCGCACCGTCGACTGGGAAAAGCGCGAGCGCACCACGCTGGAACTGGCGCGCGAGATGGCGCCGAAGTTCAACAACCTGCCCGGCGTCAATGCCTTTCCGATCACGCCGCCCTCGCTCGGGCAGGGCTTTCGCGAGCGGCCGCTGAACTTCGTCATCCAGACCTCCGACAGCTACGAAAACCTGAACCGGGTGACGCGCCAGTTTCTCGACGAGATCGCGAAGAACCCGGGCATCGTGTCGCCCGACGTCGACCTGCGCCTGAACAAGCCGGAGCTGCGCATCGAGGTCGACCGGGCGAAGGCCGCCGACATGGGCGTCAGCGTGGAAGTGGTCGCCAAGGCGCTGGAGACGATGCTCGGCGGGCGGCAGGTCACCCGCTACAAGCGCGACGCCGAGCAGTACGACGTCATCGTGCAGACCCGCCCCAGCGGCCGCTCCACGCCGGAGGACATCGACGGCATCAACGTGCGGGGCCGGGGCGACACCATGATCCCGCTGTCGGCGCTGGTGAAGGCGCGCGAGAGCGTCAGCCCGCGCGAGCTGAACCACTTCGGCCAGCGGCGCAGCGTCTCCATCACCGCCAACCTCGCGCCGGACTATTCGCTGGGCGAGGCGCTCAAGTTCATGGACGAGACGGCGGCGCGGGTGCTCAAGACCGGGTACACCACGGAGCTCAATGGCATCTCGCGCGAG
>JAJYMF010000429.1 GCA_021787175.1 Pseudomonadota bacterium
TTGACATCGTCGACGAGCACGGTCCTGGTGGTGGGCGTCACATCGGACAAGCGCTCTCTGATGGCGCTGCGCACGCTGGCGGACTGGACCATCAAGCCGCGGCTCCTCGCCGTGCCTGGCGTCGCCAAGGTCGTTGTATTTGGCGGCGAGGTCAAGCAGTTCCAGATTCAGATCGAACCGGACCAGTTGATCCGCCATGGACTCTCGGTCCAGGACGTAGTGACCGCCGCGGCGCGCGCGACCGGTGTCCGTGGCGCGGGGTTTATCGACGGCAAGAACCAGCGGGTGACGCTTCAGGTTCAAGCCCAGTCGCTGACCACGGCACAGCTCGCCCGCACCGTCGTGCTGCAGAAAAACGCGGCCAACGTCACCCTCGGGGATGTGGCGAAGGTGGTCGAAGCGCCGGAGCCGCCGGTCGGCGCGGCCACCGTCATGGGGCATCCCGGCCTGCAACTCGTGATCTCCTCCCAATATGGTGCGAACACACTGCAGGTCACCGGCAACGTCGAGCGGGCCCTCGCGGATCTGCGCCCGGCGCTCGCGGCCGAAGGCGTGACCCTGCATCCCGACCTGTTCCGGCCCGCCAACTTTGTCAGCACGGCCACCGCCAACGTCGGCGTTTCGCTCGCCGTCGGCGGGGTGCTGGTGGTGGTGGTGCTGATCCTGTTCTTGTTCAACCTGCGCACCGCGGCCATCTCCCTGACCGCGATCCCTTTGTCGCTGCTGGCTGCGGTGACGCTGCTGGAGATGCTCGGGCTGTCGCTGAACACCATGACCCTGGGCGGGCTGGCCATCTCCATCGGTCTGCTGGTGGACGACGCGGTAATCGCGGTGGAAAACATCTACCGCCGCCTCAGGGAAAACCAACATCTGGAACAGCCGCGTCCGGTTTTTAACGTTGTGCTGAGCGCCGTCCTGGAAGTGCGCAGCGCCGTAGTCTACGCAACGCTGGTGGTGGCGCTGGTGTTCGTGCCGGTGTTGACGCTGCCCGGCATTGCGGGGCGCCTATTCGCGCCGCTGGGAATCGCCTACATCCTCGCCACGCTGGCGTCGCTTGTGGTGGCGCTCACGCTGACGCCCGCGCTCGCGCTATTGCTGCTGCGGGGAGGAAAACTTCCGGAACATGAACCACCGCTTTACCGATGGCTCAAGCCGCGCTACGGCGCGCTGCTGGAACGCGTCGAGAGACGTTCGCGCACGATCCTGGTAGCGGCCGGGTTGTTGACGCTGGCCGGTCTCGCAGTGCTGCCTTTCCTCGGGGGCAGTTTCCTGCCTGAACTCAAGGAAGGGCATTTCATCGTGCATATGGCTGCCGTTCCGGGTACATCCATCGAAGAATCGCTGCGGATTGGCAACCAAGTCAGCGCAGCACTCGAAAAACTGCCGTTTGTGCGCTCCGTCGGGCAGCGAGCGGGCCGCGCCGCCCAGTCGGAAGACACGACCGGGACAAACTATAGCGAGTTCGAGGTCGATCTGAAGCCCCTCGATGGCGATCAGGCCGAACTGGCGACTGCCGAGATGCGCAAAACGCTGGCGCAATTTCCAGGCGTCAATTTTGCGGTCAAGACTTTTCTCACCGAACGGATCGAAGAGACCTTGTCCGGCTACCGCTACTCCGTGGTGGTGAACGTGTATGGCAACGACCTGGATACCCTCGATCGCAAGGCCGGCGAGATCTCGGCAACCTTGGGACGAATACCCGGCGCTACCGACGTGCAGATCCAGTCGCCTCCGGGTACCCCGCAACTCGTTGTGCGTCTTCGCGACGCCGACCTGGCGCGCTGGGGGTTCGATCCGATCGAAGTGATGGACACGGTGGAGACCGCTTATCAGGGACGCATCGTGGGGCAGGCCTATGATGGCAACCGGATATTCGGTGTCTCGGTGATTCTCCTGCCTGCGGACCGAACCAAGATACTGGATGTAGGGAACCTGCCCCTGCGCAACCGCGCAGGCACCTACGTGCGCCTGCGGCAGCTCGCCGATGTCTATGAAGCTTCCGGGCGTTACGTGGTCCTGCACGATGGCGCCCGACGCGTCCAGACGGTGACGGCCAATGTCGCAGGCAGCGATCTCAATGCCTTCGTCGCCCAGGCGCGGCAAGCGGTGGCCTCCCAGGTATCGCTGCCCGCGGGCATGTATGTGCAGTTCGCCGGCGCCGCCGCGGCCCAGGCGCAGGCCAGACGCGACTTGCTGGTCCACGCCTCGATCACGGGTGTGGCGATCGTGCTGTTGCTCGCGCTGGTCATCGGCCGCGCGCGCAATCTGCTCCTGGTTCTGCTCAACCTGCCGTTTGCCTTGGTCGGCGGCGTGCTGGTGCTCTTTGCTACTGGTGGTGGCTTGTCAATGGGTTCGCTGGTCGGCTTCGTGACCCTGTTCGGCATCACGCTGCGCAACTCGATCATGATGGTCTCCCACTATCAGCAACTGGTGTCGGTCGACGGTCTTCAGTGGGGGCCGGAGACCGCCATACGCGGCGCCCAGGAGCGCCTCGCGCCGATTTTGATGACCGCTTTGGTCACCGCGTTCGGGCTCGTGCCGCTCGCGCTCGGCAGCGGCCAGCCCGGCCGCGAGATCGAAGGGCCGATGGCGATGGTCATTCTGGGCGGGCTGATTACGTCGACCGTTTTGAATCTGCTGGTGCTGCCGACGCTGGCCTTGCGCTTCGCGCGCTTTGAGAAAAAAGCGGATGATCCAGGCGGGTCATGATGTCCGGCGCCAATCGGCGTCAATCACCCTGCATGGCAGGCTATGAATAGCCTGCTGGCCACGGCCCATCCCTACA
>JAJYMF010000050.1 GCA_021787175.1 Pseudomonadota bacterium
CTTGGTCATACGCCAAACGGAGCACTCGTTATCATAATTATTAGCGTATCTCCCCTCTATCGCGGAATCTTGATTAGTTGGTCGTGATTCGATGGCCGCATGTAGCCGTCGCGCTACGTCGCCTTGCCATGCAATTGGCCCGCAAAGACATGCACGGTGGCCGGATCGCTGTACGAAACCTCTGGCCGACGAACCGGCATCGATGCGGTGCGCAGGGCCGCAAGCGCTGGCCCGGGTTCGGGCTGCCGCGCACCGTCTAGGCGCGGCGCCACGCGCGCGGGTCGGCGCAGGCAACTAGCGGATCAACTGCGGAAAGATCGACGGCAGGCTTAGTATTTGAAGCTGCACGCCAATATGGAAGTAAAGCAGGTATGCCATGATCAGAGAGAACAAGCCGATACTCTGCCGCAGAATCGGCGGCAATTGCGGCGAACCGCCGCGACCGGCCGCACGCGTCAAAGCCGCAACGTCGGGATGCTGAGCGGATTGCCGTTGTCCGATATCGTCTTGCGTCACGTAGTTGCAGGCATGAGCGCCGTGTCGATTCGGTGCGGTCAATGTCATGTTTATGCCGCTCACGTGCGTAGAGACTTCGCGCAGCTCCTCGATCAGAAGATCGATCGGTCCAGCCGTCAATGCCCTCAGTTCCGAGAGCTCCAGATGGACTAGAGCGGCACGTACCTGGCGGCAGCGTGCGCGTGCTTTATTGAGATTCGCCTCTGCCTCGACCTGATCAGCGTTGATACTCGTACATTTGGTTGCCGTGTCGGCGAGCGTTGCTTCGGCTCTGGCGAGCGCGCTCTCTAGTCCTTCCCGCGTGCTCTCGACCATGGCAAAAACGGCTTTGAGTTCCGCCCGCCTGGCCGCCAGCTCCTTGCGCTTGTTCAGCACCGCCGCCGTGCCGACGCTCTCCGGGTCGCGCCACAGCGCGACGGCCGGATGGGCCGGCGTGCTCGATCCGCTTGGAGATTGCGCCTCCGGCGGCGGCGCGAGCCGCAGGCCGAATCCTTGGCTCGATTGCGCCGCATGTGTCGAATTGCGCCGCGGCATGGATATCACGCCGCCGCCGGCGAAATCGCTCAGTGCGGTTGCCGCGCAGATCTCGCCGGCGCTATTCTTCCCGAGACGAGTCCAGTGCATTCTCTTCCTCCCAGGTCAACCCGGCGCAGCGCAGGGCCATCGTTTCGCACGACCGCGGCAGTCGCGACGCTCCCGATGTGAAGCAGCACGCGCGGCGACACGCCGGGAATTCGACGCAATCGCGCCCGGCACCGCGATCTTGGCTCTGCGGTGGCCACCCGATTGCCCGACACAGTCAGCCTGCGCCTCAGCTTCGCGTTTGCTGCCGACCAAGGTACGGCCGTTTATCATGGGTATACGCCTCGGAATACGCGTTCACGGCGTCCTGCGTCGGCGACCGGAAAAAGCTTGCGTACCAAGCGGCCGACGTCAGGCGCTGAGCGACTGCCACGCTATCTTGGCGGTGTTTTATTGCACGAGGGACATAGATCAACCGTAGGCCGCTAGTTCTGTCGGACTAGGGTTTGTTGACATTCAGCGCACGAGCGCGACGGCAGCTCTGCAGCTCAATAATTGAGCGAACTGCTTGCGGCAGACAGGCGGCGACGCTCCGCCCGCCGGCGCCTGTCGTCGCCCGGTCGAATCAGCGCCAGCGTGCGTTCGCCCACACCGACGGTTGCGGCAACGCGGCCCGGTGCGGCGCGCCGGTCATACCCCTCGCGGCGATCTCGCAACCAGTGCAGGGCCTTCGATTCGTCCGAGAAGCACCGCAAATTGACGTTCTGCCAACCGGCGCGAGCGGCAAGGTAGCGCCTCAGGCTCGATTCCGCGATATCGCCGAGCAGCGCGATCCTGTTGGTGCGATAACGTCCGATCCGTCTGATGTAGCCGAATGCATCATCGCTTTCGGCGCTGAGGAACGGTCGCGACGAGCGCACGTGTATCAGGACGCGTCCGCGCAGGTACTCAACGCTTGCCCAAAAGACGGCACGCAGAAAGATTTTCGTATCCTCCACGGTACCATGGTCGAACAACTCCGCCCGCAGATAGTCCGACTCCAGTGTTATCACATACTTCATCCACACCACCCGTCCGGTTCGGACTCGGATCTACGCCAGTTCGCCGTCGCAGGCCCGAGTCGCCGCAGAGCGCGGCCCTGCCCGACATCCCGACTAGATGCTTGGGCATTGCGGTTAAGCGTGTTGCAGGCCGGGAATGGTCGTATTGACCTATGGCGCGCCGGTGCAGGCGCCGGCGACAAACTGCTCGTTCCACGGGCGGTATAGACCGAATGGATCACGTATCGACCCGTTCCCGCGAGCACGTATCGCTTCTTGCGTGGCGTAACTTGAGCATCCGCGGCTGCGCAACAGTGCGGCGGCGCAAGCAAAATCCAACCTCTACGCAAGAGCTCAGCAAAAATGGCAAACGATCCGGTCAATCAAGCGTTCAAGATATTCTCCACCTGCCCACCTTCGGTCCTGGCGCAGCCCGATATCTACCTGCGCCAGGTGGAGGAGATCGCGAGCTGGAGCGAGGACGCCGGTTGCGAGGGCATCCTCGTGTACACCGACAACGCGCAGGTGGACCCTTGGCTGGTGTCGCAGGCCATCGTCCGGGCCACTCGCCGCCTATGCCCGCTGGTGGCGGTCCAGCCGGTGTATATGCATCCCTACAGCGTCGCGAAGATGGTCGCTTCGCTTGCATTCCTGCACCGCCGGCGCGTGTATCTCAATATGGTCGCAGGGGGTTTCACCAACGA
>JAJYMF010000268.1 GCA_021787175.1 Pseudomonadota bacterium
CGAGCAGGTTGCCCTTGCGGAAGAATGCGTCCAGCGCGTGGCGCGCGCGCTCGGGCAGGTACACCTTGCCCTCGTGCAGGCGTTCGATCAGGTCGTCCGGAGGCAGGTCGATCAACTCCACCTCGTCGGCGCGCTCGAACACGCTGTCCGGCACCGTCTCGCGCACGCGCACGCCGGTGATTTGCGCGACCACATCGTTGAGGCTCTCCAGATGCTGCACATTGAGCGTGGTGTAGACATCGATGCCGGCGTCGAGCAGCTCGGCGATGTCCTGCCAGCGCTTGGGGTGGCGTGTGCCGGGTGGGTTGCTGTGCGCGAATTCGTCGACCAGCAGCAGACGCGGATGGCGGTGCAGCGCGGCGTCCAGGTCGAACTCGCGCAGCACGATGCCGCGATGCTCGACCTGCCGTGGCCGCAGCGTTTCCAGGTCCGCCAACAGAGCCTCGGTTTCCGGGCGGCCGTGCGGTTCGATGTAGCCGGCGACGGTCTCTATGCCCTCGGCCTGCATTTTGCGCGCGGCTTGCAGCATGGCGTAGGTCTTGCCGACCCCGGCCGAGGCTCCGAAGAAGACTTTCAGCCGGCCGCGCGCGGTCGTCTGCGCTTCCAGCCGGGCGCGTTCAAGCAGGGCATCGGGGTCGGGGCGCGCGTCGCTGCGCTCGACGGCCATGGGGCAACCTGGCGGCGGAGATGGCGCCAATCATCGGCGTGCGCGCTTCAGCGCGCCAGTCCCTGCGGCGCCTGCGTCCGTTGCCACAGGCCGTCGAGGCGCAGATTGAGTTCCAGCACGTTGACTCGTGGCTCGCCGAGTACGCCCAATTGTCGACCGCGCGTCGAGGCGTCGACCATCGCCTGCACCTGCGCCGTGGACAGGTGCCGCGCGCGCGCCACCCGGGCCAGCTGGTACTGCGCCGCCGCCGGGCTGATGTCCGGGTCCAGACCGCTTCCGGAAGCGGTGACCAGATCCGCCGGAACGGGACCCGTGGCGGCGGGATCGGCGGCGCGCAAGACCGCCACGCGCCGCGCGATAGCCGCGCGCAAGGCCGGATTGGTCGGCCCCAGGTTGGAGCCGGATGAGGCCTCGGCATCGTACGGATAGGGCGATGTGGCCGATGGCCGGCTCCAGAAATAGTCGGCGCCGCGGAAGCGCTGGCCGATCAGGCGCGAGCCCAGCACCTGGCCATCGCGCACGATCAGGCTGCCGTTGGCCTGTCGCGGAAAAGCCAGCTGCGCTAGCCTGGTGACCGCCAGCGGATACAGCACGCCGCAAAGCACTGTCATCACCAGCAACAGGGAGAGGGATTGGCGGATCAGCGGACGCATGGAAGCTCCTTCAGAACGTGCCCTGCAGGGTCGGCAAGCGGTGTGTGCCGCCGGTGTCGAGCGTGTCGCGCGGATCGGTCAAACCGGCTGTGCTCGAGAAGGCGGTGCCGGTGGCCTGCGTCAGCGTCGCGCCGACGCGGCGGCTGCGCGGATCGCTGTAGCGGGGCGATGACACGTCGCATGTTCACGCCTCAGGCCAGATGCAGGGCGACCAGCAGCATGTCGATCAGCTTGATGCCGATGAACGGCACCATCAGGCCGCCCAGGCCGTAGATCAGCAGGTTGCGGCGCAGCAGCGCAGCGGCACCGACGGCGCGCGCGCGCACGCCGCGCAACGCCAGCGGAATCAGCGCGATGATGATCAGCGCGTTGAAGATCACAGCCGAGAGGATCGCGCTCCGCGGCGTGGCCAGGTGCATGATGTTGAGCACGCGCAGCGCCGGATAGGTGCTGGCGAACGCCGCCGGGATGATGGCGAAGTACTTGGCGACGTCGTTGGCGATCGAGAAGGTGGTCAGCGCGCCGCGCGTCATCAGCATCTGCTTGCCGATCTCCACCACCTCGATCAGCTTGGTCGGGTTGGAACCCAGATCGACCATGTTGCCGGCTTCCTTGGCCGCCTGGGTGCCGGTGTTCATGGCCACCGCCACGTCGGCCTGCGCCAGCGCCGGCGCGTCGTTGGTGCCGTCGCCGCACATCGCCACCAGCCGCCCTTCGGCCTGGGTCCGGCGGATATAGGCCAGCTTGTCCTGCGGCGTGGCCTCGGCGATCACGTCGTCCACCCCGGCCTCGGCGGCGATGGCGGCGGCGGTGATGCGGTTGTCGCCGGTCACCATCACGGTGCGGATGCCCATCCGGCGCAGCGCGTCGAACCGCGCGCGGATGCCCGGCTTGACGATATCCTTCAACTCGATCGCGCCGAGCAGGGTACGGTCGCGGCAGACCGCGAGCGGGGTGGAGCCGGCGCGGGCGATCCGGTCGATGGTTTCGGTGAAGCCCGCTTGCGGCGGGCCGGCGATCAGCGCCAGCACCGAATCCACCGCGCCCTTGCGCCAGGCGACGCCCTCCACGTCGAAGCCGGAGACACGGGTGGTGGCGGTGAACGGGATCACCGTGCCGGCGGGGCGCGCGGATACGTCGAGCCCGTAACGGTCGCGCACCAGCGCCAGGATCGACCTTCCCTCGGGCGTGTCGTCGCCGAAGGAGGCGAGGCGCGCCGCCTCGGCCAGGGTGCTCTCGGCCACGCCGGGTGCCGGATAGAGCGCCGAGGCCATGCGGTTGCCGAAGGTGATGGTGCCGGTCTTGTCCAGCAGCAGCGCGTCCACGTCGCCGGCGGCTTCCACCGCGCGGCCGGACGTGGCGACGACGTTGAAGCGGATCAGCCGGTCCATGCCGGCGATGCCGATCGCCGAGAGCAGCCCGCCGATGGTGGTGGGGATCAGGCAGACGAAC
>JAJYMF010000038.1 GCA_021787175.1 Pseudomonadota bacterium
GCAGCAGGCGCGCGGATTCCTCCACCGCCGGCGCGAGCGATATCACGCGGCGCTCGAGCACCTGGCGGCGGCCGAAGGCGAGGATTTGCCGCACCAAATCCTTCGCCCGGCGACTCGCCTTGAGGATTTCCTCCAGGCTGTTCAGCGCCGCGTGCCCGGGCCCTACATCCTGGCGCGCCAGTTCCACGTTGCCCATGATCGCGGCGACGATGTTGTTGAAGTCGTGCGCAATGCCCCCGGCCAGCGTGCCCAGCGCCTCCATCTTCTGCGATTCGCGTAGCTGCAACTCAAGCTTGTTGCGTGCGTCCTCCGTTCTATTGCGCTTGGTGACATCGTTAATCACCCAGATGACGCATGGCCTGTTGTCGATTACGATCAGTTCACCCCAGATTTCGCAGGCCATCGATTCTCCCGACCTCTTGCGCAGCTCCGCTTTGAAACCGCTTATTCGGCCGTCTCTGAGCAAAGAATCAATCGCACGCTGGCGATCCCGCGGCGTTTTCCACAGATCGATTTCCTGGACTGTGTGGTTGATGACTTCTACACGGGAAAGGCCCGTTCCGTGTAGGAAGCCGTCGTTGACCTCGATTATGCGGTCCCCCGCGACGGTGCTGATCGCCATGAGCATCGGGCTCGATCGAAATGCTTTGGCAAATTTCTCCTCCGAGGCGCGTAACGCCTCCTCGGCGCGCTCTTTCTCGGAGATGTCCTGCAACATGCCGACGATCGCTGGCCTGCCCCGGTAGGTTGCCAGGGCCATGTTCGCGCCGACTTGGACACGCGAGCCGTTTTTGCGCAGCGCAGTGTGCGTTGAACTGACGCTGCGCATTTCGCCTGCGAGCAGCTGACGCATTTTGTCCGCGAAGGCGCCGCGATCCTGCTCGGCGACCATGGATACCACCTCGCGCCCGATCAACTCGTCCGTGGAACCGTAGCCGCGTATCTCGGCGAAGCGCGGGTTGACGTAGACGTACTTGCCGTCCTGGATGATGCAAATCCCCGCGATCGACTGCTCGACCAGGCCGCGGAATTGCTCTTCCGCCGCGCGCAGCTCCTGCTGCGCGCGCGCACGCTCGGCTTCGCGCGCAAAGTTGTCAAGCGCGAAGTCGATGTCCGCCGCCATTTCGGTCAACAGCTGGCGCGCGGCTTCGTCGAAGGCGCCGACCTCGCCGGCGTACAGGGTGAGCACGCCCGCGGGGATGCCGTCTCGGTGCAGCGGCAGCGACGCCGAGGCGCGGAAGGGAAAGCGCGCGCGGCGCTTCTGCCAGGGTGCGGTGAGCGGTTCGCTCAGAAAATCCTGGCGCCAGGTTGGCTGGTTTTCGCGAATGGTAATACTCGTGGGGCCGCGTCCGAACGGGCGGTCGGCATCCACAGAAAATTCGGCGCCTTGCAGATATTCGTCGGCGCGATCGCCGAAACTCGTGACGGGCCGGACGATCCGGCTTTCTTGGTCTACAAAGCCGATCCATGCCATCTTCATGCCGCCGAACTCCACCGCGACGCGACAGATTTCGCGGAACAGTTCTTCCTCGCTGGCGCAGCGCACGATCGCTTGGTTGCACTGGCTCAATGCGGCGTATATCCGTGTCAACCGCTGGATTTTCGCTTCGGCCGCCTTGCGCTCGCTGATGTCGACCAGCACGCCGCGCACGAGCAATCCCCGGCCGTTCGCGTCGCGCTTGACCATTTCGCCGCTTGCCCAGAGCCAATGCACGCTAGCGTCGGGCCAGACGACGCGGAAATCGAAAGCATATTTATCCGGCCCGCCTGGCGCTGTGGACGCCTGGATCATTTCGTTGCCGCGTTCGCGATCGTCGGGGTGGGTGGCCTGCAGGAACGTGTCGATGTTCCAGTGGTCCTGCCAGGGTAATCCGTACAATTTATCGTGGTTGGCGGAACGCGACATCTGGCCGGCTTGGAAGTCATATTCCCACACCGCGATTTCGGCCATCTCGGTGGTCAAACGCAGACGCGCTTCGCTTTCGCGCAGCGCCTCTTGCGCCCGCTTGCGATGGGTGATGTCACGGGTAATGCTGATGATGTGCGGCACACCTTCGATCTCGACGACGGCGGCCGACATCAGGCCGTCGTGGATGCTGCCGTCCTTGGCGCGAAAGCGCGCTTCGAGGTTGGCGACGGCCCCGTCGCTGTTTAATCCTTGCACCAGCCGCACGCGATCCTCAGGATCGTCCCAGATGTTGAATTCAATCGAGGTGTGCCCGATGATTTCGTCCTCGGTGTAACCCATGATCCGGGCGAAGCCGCGGTTGATCGAAACGTAGCGCCCGTCTTCGAGCCGGTTGATGTTGATCGCGTCGGGATTGAGCTCGAACGCTTTTCTGAATCTGTCCTCGCTCGCTTTCAGCGCGTTCTCGGTGCGTCTGCGTTCCACGATCTCCGCATCGAGTGCGGCCACCTTGTCGCGCAGCTCCAGCGTGCGCTCGTTTACGCGCGCCTCGAGTCCGGCGTTGAGTGCGCGCAGCTTCGCCTCCGCAGCCGCGAGCGCGGCCCAGGCGTGCGCCAGCTTCCACGCGCCGAAACCAAGCAGCCCCAGCAGTACCGCGGCGACCGCCGCGAGCTTGAGCCAGACAGCACGCCGCAGCGCCGACAGCGTCGCACCGGGCACATGCGCGATGGACTTCCACACATATTGCTTCGACTTCACCGCGCCTGCGCTAGGCGCGAACGCTTCGACGGCGCCGGTGCTCGAGGTTTCGCCCGAGTGCACCGGATAGACCGATTCCCAGGTCCATCGACCAACTCATGCTGCG
>JAJYMF010000165.1 GCA_021787175.1 Pseudomonadota bacterium
GTGCTGAAGGAACTGGATTCGGCGTAACTAGCATCTGATCCGGGCGAGCGATAAGCGCTTAGCCTACCCACAGCGGATGGGGCTTCGCCGATCGACAAAAAACCGTACGTCCCCCGTTAACCGCTAACATAAAGGGACCGACTTCCCGGACTCCCCATGCGCGCCGCATTGTTCGTGACCTGTCTCGTCGACCTGTTCCGTCCCAGCGTCGGATTCGCTGCGGTGCGCCTGCTCGAGCGACTGGGCGCCGAGGTGGTGGTGCCGCCCGAGCAGACCTGCTGCGGCCAGCCCGCCTACAACAGCGGCGATTTCGAGAACGCGCGGGTGATCGCGCGCCAGGTCATCGCGGCCTTCGCGGGCTACGACCATGTCGTCGTCCCTTCCGGCTCCTGCGCAGGCATGCTGGTCAAACACTATCCCGAGCTGTTTCGCGACGAGCCGGAAACGCTGGCAGCGGCGCAGAACCTGGCAGCGCGCACACGCGAACTGTCCGCCTTCCTCGCCGAGCACGCCGGCGACCTGGTTGCCGAGGCGCATTTCGCCGGCAAGGTTGCGATGCACGACTCCTGCTCGGCCCGGCGCGAACTCGGCGTCCACGCGGCGCCGTGCACATTGATCGACGCGCTCGGCGCGGAACGGATCGAGCTGAAGGATGCCGAGGTCTGCTGTGGCTTCGGCGGCACCTTCTGCGTGAAATATCCAGACATCTCGACGCGCATGGTGTCCGACAAGGCCGCAGCCGTGATCGCCAGCGGCGCCGATGTGCTGGTCTCCGGCGACCTCGGCTGCCTGATGAACATCGCCGGCCGCCTCAAGCGCATGGACAGCCCGGTGCGGGTGTATCACCTGGCCGAGCTGCTGGCCGGCATGACCGATGCTCCCGACATCGGCGCGGGCGACAAGACATGAAGCCGACTTCGCACGCCTTCTCCGACAACGCCCGACGCGCCCTCAACGACGCGACGCTGCAGCAGGCGCTGGCCAAGGCCGGGGTGGGCTTCGTCGACAAGCGGCGCGCCACCCTTTCCGAGTTGCCCGAGTTCGACGCGCTGCGCGAGGCCGGACGTGCGATCAAGGACCATACGCTCGCCAACCTCGACCATTACCTGCTGCGTTTCGAAGAGCAGGTAGCGGCTTCCGGCGGTCAGGTACGCTGGGCGGAAACGCCCGAGCAGGCCTGCGCCGCGGTGCTCGACATCTGCCGCAAAGCGGGCGCGAGAATAGTGGCCAAGGGCAAATCCATGGTCGGCGAGGAAATCGCCGTCAACGACGCACTCGAAGCCGCCGGCCTCGATGTGGTCGAGACCGATCTCGGCGAATACATCATCCAGGTCGCGCACGAGCCACCCAGCCACATCATCGCGCCGGCGGTGCACAAGACCCGCGCCCAGATCGCCAGACTGTTCGAAGACCTGCATCACCAGCCGGGGCTGACCCGCCCGCTCGAGACCGTGCCGCAGATCGTCGACGAGGCGCGGCAGGTGCTGCGGGAAAAATTCCTGGCGGCCGACGTCGGCATCACCGGCGCCAACTTCATCATCGCCGAGACCGGCTCCACCGTCATCGTCACCAACGAAGGCAACGGCGACCTCTCTGCCACCCTGCCGCGCGTGCACATCGTGCTCGCCAGCATTGAGAAAGTCGTGCCGAACCTGGAGGACGCCTCAGTGCTGCTGCGGCTGCTGGCACGCAGCGCCACCGGCCAGGAGATCACGTCCTACACGACGTTTTTCACCGGGCCGCGCCGTGGTAACGATGCCGACGGTCCCGAGCAATTTCACGTGGTGCTGGTCGACAACGGCCGCAGCCGCATGCTCGGCGGCGCCTATCACGAGATGCTGCGCTGCATCCGCTGCGGCGCCTGCCTCAACCACTGCCCCGTCTACAGCGCGGTGGGAGGCCATGCCTACGGCTGGGTCTACCCGGGGCCGATGGGCGCGGTGCTCACCCCCCTGATGGTCGGGCTGGACGAAGGCAGGCCGCTGCCCAATGCCTCGACCCTGTGCGGACGCTGCGAGGAAGTCTGCCCCATGTCCATCCCGCTGCCGACGCTGCTACGCGAGCATCGCTCGCCAGGAATTTTCGCGCGGATTGCAGCCGCCACGCAGCCGCTGGGCGCTGGCTGCCTGGGCCTTCTTTGCGCGGCGGCCGCAGCTCTACCGCTGGGCAACGCGCCTGGGCACCAGGCTGCTCAACCGATTGAGCGGCGACCGTGGCCGCTTCCGCAGCCTGCCCTTTGCGCAGGCCTGGACCGCCGCGCGCGCCCTGCCGGCGCCGCAGGGCGACACCTTCATGGCCCAGCGGCAGCGGAGGAGGCAGCCATGAGCGACAGCCGCGCAGCCATCCTCGGCCGCATCTCGCAAGCGCTGGGCCATGCGGCGAGGGCCGATGCACCTGACGTCATGCAGCGCGTGAGCGGCCACGCGCACGGGCCGCAGCCGCAATGGGCGGAAGCCGATCGTGAGCGCTTCCTCGCCAAGCTGGTCAAGGTCGCGGGGACCCATGCCGGGATTACCTCGCGGCGCAGAATCTGCCGCAGCGCGTGTGCGTCGCGCCGCATCCACTGCTGGCCGATATCGTGTGGCCGGAAGGCTGGCAGGTGGAATCGCGCCGCGCCCGGGGCGACGACCGGATCGGCTTCGCAGTGGCCTTCTGCGGCATCGCCGAGACCGGCAGTCTCATGCTGCTGTCGGGGCCCGAGAGCCCGACCAGCTTGAATTTTCTGCCCGACGATTTCCTGTGCCTGCTGCCGGAGAACCGCATCGTGCCG
>JAJYMF010000421.1 GCA_021787175.1 Pseudomonadota bacterium
CGACTGGCCCAATTCGGTCAGTGCGCGATCGGCCAGCGCCAGCAGCGCGGCACCCAGCGCCTGCAGGTCGGGCTCGACCTGCTCGACCACGCCGGGCAGGCGCAGCAGCTCGGTGAACTCGACGCTCAGCTCGGGGAATCGCCCGGACAGATGCAGCGCGCTGTCGGCGAGCTGGCGCAGGTACGCCTCGTTGAGTCGCAGCGCGCGCGTACCGCCGCCGGCGCCGGCGCGCAGTCGCAGCGCCACGTCCACCTTGCCGCGCGCCAGACGCTGCGCGATGCGATCGCGCAGTGCACCCTCGAACGCGCGCAGTTCCTCGGGCAGGCGCAACGAGACTTCCAGGTAGCGGTGGTTGACCGTGCGCAGCTCGAGCGTCAGGCGGCCCAGCGGCGAGTCGGCCTCGGCCGACGCGTAGGCGGTCATGCTGCGGATCATGCGGATTCCCGGCGGTCGGCCAAAGCGGGGATGGTAAGCTCGTCTGCCCCGTTTCCCAAGCGATGCCGCGCATGACCCCTGCACCGCGACCCAGCGGACGCGCCGCCGATGCACTGCGCACGCTCTCGATCCAGCGCCACTACACGCGCCACGCCGAAGGCTCGGTGCTGATCGCCTGCGGCGACACCCGCGTGCTGTGCACCGCCAGCGTCGAGGAGCGGGTGCCACCGTGGCTGCGCGGCAAGGGTGAGGGCTGGATCACCGCCGAGTACGGCATGCTGCCGCGCGCCACCCACGAGCGTAGCCAGCGCGAAGCCGCGCGCGGCGGCCAGGGTGGGCGCACGATGGAAATCCAGCGTCTGATCGGCCGCAGCCTGCGCGCCTGCATTGATCGCCAGGCGCTGGGCGAACGCGTGATCACGCTCGACTGCGACGTGCTGCAGGCCGACGGCGGCACCCGCTGCGCGGCGATCACCGGCGCCTACGTCGCGCTGGCCGATGCCGTCGCCACCCTGCTCGAGCGCGGCGCGCTCAAGCGCAATCCGCTGCACGGCGCGGTCGCGGCGGTCTCGGTCGGGCTGTGGCGCGGGACGCCGGTGCTCGACCTCGACTACGCCGAGGACAGCGCCTGCGACACCGACATGAACGTGGTGATGAACGACGGCGGCGGCATCATCGAAATCCAGGGCACCGCCGAGGGCCACGCCTTCCGCCGCGACGAGCTGGACGCCATGCTGACGCTGGCCGGCAAGGGCATCGACGAGTTGATCGCGGCGCAGCGGGCGGCGCTGGCGGGGTGAGGCGAGGAACCGGGAACCGGGAACCGGGAACCGGGAACCGGGAACCGGGAAAGGAAATAGTAAACACCCGGTCGTTGTCATCCTGAGGCTGAAGGCCGAAGGATCTTTGCTGCGAAGAGGCTGATCCCGCCTCGACGTTCGCGCCCGTGTACTCGCTGGAAAGATCCCTCGTTTCGCTCGCGACGACAATTTCTTCCGCTCACGCCTTGCCACTTCCCCGCCCCATCGATGCCCCTCGACCACGGCCCGCACCAACGCATCGTTCTCGCCAGCGGCAACGTCGGCAAGCTGGCGGAACTGCGCGAGCTGTTCGCCGGCAGCGGCATCGAGCTGGTGGCGCAGTCGGCGCTGGGCGTGTCCGAGGTCGAGGAGACCGGGCTCAGCTTTGTCGAGAACGCGATCCTCAAGGCACGCCATGCCGCGCGCGCCACCGGCCTGCCGGCGCTGGCCGACGATTCCGGGCTGTGCGTGGACGCGCTCGACGGCGCGCCGGGCCTGACCAGCGCGCGCTACGCCGGCCGCCACGGCGACAGCGCCGCCAATATCGACAAGCTGCTGGAGGCGCTGCGCGCAGTGCCCGACGCCCAGCGCGACGCGCACTTCATCTGCGTGCTGGCACTGATGCGCCACGCCGACGATCCGGCGCCGTTGCTCGCCGAAGGCCGCTGGCACGGGCGCATCCTGCGCGCTCCGCGCGGCGAACGCGGCTTCGGCTACGACCCGGTTTTTTTCGATCCGCAGCAGGCCTGCAGCGCCGCCGAACTCGATCCGGCGTTGAAGAACCGCGTCAGCCATCGCGGCCGGGCGCTGGCGGCACTGCGCGGACAGCTCGGTGCGGGCGCCGACGCCGGGCCGGGGTGGCCGTGAACACATCCGTACCGGCTCCACTCGCGACGCAGGGCTCAGCGCGCGCCGATCGCCACTCGCCGCTCACGATTCCACCGCTGTCGCTCTACGTCCACCTGCCCTGGTGCGTGCGCAAATGCCCGTACTGCGACTTCAATTCGCACGCGCTGCGCGGCGTCGCGCCGTACGTCGAGTACGCGCGTGCCGTGCTGGCCGATCTCGATGCCGACCTGCGTGCGCATGCCGCCGCGCTGGGCGGTCGCCCGCTGGTCAGCGTGTTCTTCGGCGGCGGCACGCCCAGCCTGTTCGCACCGGACCGGATCGCCGCGATCGTGGACGGCATCGCCGCGCGGCTGCCGCTGGCGGCGGACGCCGAGATCACCCTGGAGACCAATCCCGGCACCGTGGAGCACGGCCGCTTCGACGGCTACCGCGCCGCCGGCGTCAACCGGCTGTCGTTCGGCGTGCAGAGCTTCGATGACGAAAAGCTCGCCGCGCTCGGTCGCATCCATTCGGCGGCCGAAGCCGAGCGCGCGATCAAGGAGGCGCAGGACGCCGGCTGCGCCAACCTCAACCTCGACCTGATGTACGCGCTGCCGGAACAGACGCTCGACGGCGCGCTGGCCGATCTCGAACACGCACTGACGCTGGCGCCCGCGCATGTCTCGCACTATCAGTTGACCCTGGA
>JAJYMF010000396.1 GCA_021787175.1 Pseudomonadota bacterium
AAGCTCGGCGCGCAGCAGTCAAGGAGAGGCACATGGATACCAGCGCTATAGACAACTTGCTCGGTCAGCTGCGCGCGGCGGCCGCGACCGGGAGCGCGTCCGGGGGCGCGGCCGCCGCACCCGTCAAAGGAACCGATTTCGCCACGCTGCTGAAAAATTCGATCGACGGGATCAACGGCCACCAGCTCGACGCCACGCGCCTTGCGCGCGATTTCGAGCTCGGCGCGCCCGGCGCCGATCTGAACGATGTGATGATCTCGATGCAAAAGGCGAACATCTCGTTCCAGGAGATGGTGCAGGTGCGCAACCGGCTGGTCTCGGCTTACCACGACATCATGAACATGCAGGTGTAGCCCGGTTCGGGCCAGCAGTCAGAATCCGGATACCTCGCCTCGTGCAAGCCGCCCTGTCGCCGAACGCGGCCCGAGCCAAAGGTCGAGCGCGCGCGGCGCGATTCGCGCCATCGCCGGCATTGCGGTTCGCGCTGCGACGGCAAGGCTGTCACCGCGGCAAAATGCGCCCGCTCAGCGCCCGCTGGCGCGGCCTTTGCGTTCGCGTTCGAGTCTGCTGACGTAGCGTTGTACCAGCGCCCGGTCGCGCTCCTTCATGTCGACGAACTCGCAGCCGGCGTGCCGGTGCTTCTTGCCGTTCTTGAGCGTGACCGCAAACGCGCTTTTGACCAGGATGTCCGCTGCCACCTCGCCGAGTTCGGGCAGGGCGATGCGGCAGCCGCGCAAACGCATGCCGGCCTCGATCCCGGCGGGCTCGCCCGAATCGATGACCGCGATCCCGCCGCAGCTGATGTCGACGATGGTCACCGCGGCCGGCGCCCGCGCCGGCGGAGTCTGCGGCGCAATGTTGCACACCAGCGGCCGCGTGAGCGGCGTGGCGATGCGGAAATACTCGCGCCGCTGCAGGCGCAGCAGCGTCGCCGGCAGCGCCATGCGGAAGACATCGCGGCCGCCGCAACGCGCCGGGTGCAGGGATTGCGCGGCAAACTGGATCTTGATGCGGTCGTGCACCGCGACGAATGCGATGTTGCGCGCTTGCAGCGCGCGCCGGCTCGCGGCGGCGTCCGCGCCGTAATCGGCGAACAGCGCGTTCTGTTCCGGCATCACGGCGGCAATGCTCGTCAGGATGAAGTCGTTGTCGGCGCCGAAATACGCGGTGACCGTGCGGCCCGCCTTGCACAGCGTACGCAGGACCGCGGCGATTTCCAGGGGCGAGTGGATCAGATATTTGCTCAGCTCGGCGCTGGCGTGATCGGGTTTTGGCAGTCGTTCGTCGTGATCCGGCATGGTGATGTCCCGCATATCGGGCGCAGGGATTTTATGCTGCCTCGGTCCGGCGCTTTTTTCTATTCGCGCGCATCTTCGCCTTCCGCGGCGGCAGACGCGGCGCCGATTTGTTCGAGGCGGTATACCCATACCAGCAGCTCGGCCACGGCGCGATAGAGCGCGGGCGGGATGCGCTGGTCGAGGTCCATCTGCAGCAGCAGGGCTACCAGCTCCTTCGATTCGTGCACATACACGCCGTGCTGATGCGCGCGCTCGATGATCGCCTGCGCCATCAGGCCGCGCCCTTTGGCGACCACCCTGGGTGCGGCCTCGTCGCCGCTATAGGCGAGCGCGACCGCCGCCTGCTGCGCGCCGGTTTGCCGGGCAGCGGGTGCTTCAGCTTCACGCATGCTGCGCGATCGCGAGGCCGGCGGGCGGCACGCCGGCTGCGGCGAGCGCCGCGTGCAAGGAGCCGCGCTGGTCCTGCAGCAGCGCCGCGCTGGCGGCGCTCGCGGTTTCCAGCCGAATGCGCACGCCGTCCCCGGCCAGGGTAAGCGCAGCCTCGAGTTCGCCCAGTTGCGGCAACTCCAGGCGCAAACGCGTGTTCCAGCTTTGCGGCGCGCCCGGCTCGCGTCCGGCCTCGGGCGGACTGTCTTCGATTTCCCACTGCATCCATTGCCGCGGCCAGACCTCGAGCTGCAGCACGACCCTGGCGCCGTCGAGCACAGCCAGCTGCTGCTGCACCAGGGGGACCGTGCGCGGGTGTATCGTTTGCTGTTCGCCCGGCGCGTTCGCGCTTGCGGCAAGTTCGTTCGCGGCGGCGGCGGCCGCCGCGGCGCGCGCCTCTGGCGGCGGCGCGCTCTGCGTCAGCCGCGCCTGCGGCTCTTGCCGGATCTGCGCCAGTTCGCGCTTGCCGCCGACCCATTCGGCCTGGTGCGATTCGTAGAACAATCCGCTGTCGGCGAGCGTGCGCGCGAGCGCACCCGAAAGGCGCGCGCCGTCCGCAGGGCGCGCGGCGAGCAGCGGCGCCGCTGCCGCCGCCATCAGTGGAAAGGCCGGCTCGCCTGGCTGCAGCATGAGCGCTGCGACCAGGCGGCCGGCGGCCGACAACAGCGGTGCCGGCGTCGCCTGCGCGAGGTCGCTGAGGGCGATGGCCAGCCGCGGCTCGCGCATGACGGAGGCGAGATCGAGCGTATCGTCGGGAGCGATGGACGAGGGCAGGGCCGGCTCGCCTGCCTGCAGCGTGCTCGCTGCAACCAGGCGCCCGGCGCCCGACGGCGGCAGCGGTGCCGGCGCCGCCTGCGGCAGGTCTTTGAACGCGAAAGTCAGCCGCGGTTCGTGCGTGACGAAGGTGAGGTCGAGCGTAGCGCCGGGCTCGATATGCGAGGGCAGAGCCATGCGCAGCGGCTGTCCGGCCAGCAGCACCTTGTAGCTGCCGTCGGGGAGCTTGGCTTCGACCCGCGCGCTGATAATCTCTC
>JAJYMF010000394.1 GCA_021787175.1 Pseudomonadota bacterium
CCGGCCTGCGCCATCCCTGGCTGCGGCGCGCAGCGGGCCGCGGCGGTGCCGCGGCTGATCCACTGCGCCCTTGTGCCGGAGCGGTTTTTCAAACCGCTCACTTGCGCGCGGCGCTGATCGCGTCGAGATAGTCCGGCGTGTGCGGCAGGCGTTCGAGCACCGGGTACATCAGCCCGCCGGTCCAATCCAGCTTGAGCGTGCTGACGTACTCGAGGTTCTTCACCAGCAGGTCGATCGGACGCTTGTTCTTCGCGGCGTCGGCCAGGGCGTCGCGCAGCGCCTCGGCGCTGAACTGCCGGCCGTCGACGGCGACGATCTGCATGCCCGGCGCGAGACCGGCCTTGAACGCCGGGCCGTCCCAGCGCACGTCGAGCAGGCGTCCGTCCTTGTCATTCACGATGAAGCCCGCGCCCCAGATCTGGTTGATCTGGTGCCGCTGCGCCTCGATCGCCTTCTGGTAGCTGTCGGGCGTGTCGCTGTAGGCCAGCTTCCAGCCGCTGCGGGTCACGCCGTCCATTTCCGGCAGCTCGTTGCCCACGTAGTCCAGGCGCTGGCGCAGGAACGCCGCCCAGTTGTAGGACTCGACGCCGTTGAGGGCCTTGACGATGTCGTCGAAGGTGTAGGTGACGGTGACATCGCTGCCCGGATGGATGCCGAAGAACGCGCGCGCGAAATCATCCAGCGAGCGGTGGCCGTGGCTGAGCGCGCGCAGCTGGGTGTCGACATCCAGCCAGAGCAGTTCGCCCTCGGGATAGAAGTCGACCTGCCGCCGCCAGTTGGCCCAGCCGAAGGGCACGTAGTAGAGGATCGACGCCTCGTCGGCGGTGTCCTGCAGCGGCCGCCACTGCCGGCCCGGGCGCGCCGCCATGTTGGCGATGGTGCCGGCCAGCATCTCGCGGAACTGTTTCGGATCCCACAGGCCCGAGCGCGCGGCGAGCACGTCGCCGTAATACTGGGTCAGGCCCTCGTACACCCACAGCAGGTCGTCCTGTTCGGGCACGCTGTTGAAGTCCGGCGTCCACAGATCCCAGGGCCGGCGGAACTTGCCGTTCCAGGAGTGCGTGTACTCGTGCGGCAGCAGGTCGGCGCCGAGCAGGCGGCTCTGCGCATCGGTGAGGTAGTCGGCGCCGAGGCGGTCGTCGCTGGACTGGTGGTGTTCGAGGCCGAAGTGGCCGGTGTTGTCCGACAGCGTCAGCAGAAAGGTGTAGTGGTTGTAGTGGTGCGTGCCGAAGGTCTTGTAGGCCTGCTGGACCAGGGCGCGGAAGTCCTTGAGCTGCTTGTCGCCGAGCGCGAGATTCCTGGCCGCGTCGGCGACGATGTCCAGATGCACCGGCACCGTGGCGCCGGGGTCGAGGTCGACGCTCTTGAAGTATTCGCCCGCGATCAGCGGCGAATCGACCAGATGGTTCAGCGGCACCGGCTTGAAGGCGATCGTGCCGCCGGAGGCGCTGGCCGTGTCGAGCGCGGTGCCATACTTCCAGCCCGCGGGCAGGATCACGCTGGGCGCGACGGTGTAGCTGCGCGCGTAGTGGCCGGCCGGATACACCACCACCTGGTTCCACTCGAGATCGACCAGCTTGGGCGTGGCCGAGACGCTCTGCCCGAACTCGCCGCCGCCGGTCGGGGAAAGGAACTGGAAGCTGACATCCAGCGTCGACACCCCGGCCGGCACCTCGAGGTGCACGGCATACATGTCCCTGAGGTCGCGGCGCCAGGCGATGCGCTGGCCGTTGCCGCGGATCGTCAGGCCCGCCATGTTTGCCAGCGGGCCGCTGGGCGAGTGCTCGCCGGGGATCCACTTCGGGTAGTACAGGGTCATCGGCCCCGGCTGCGCCACCGGGATCGTCTCGTGCACGCGGAAGATCTTGCGCGGCGCGTCGGTCAGATCGACCGCCAGCTTCAGCGTGCCCGGATAGGGCGCCGTCGTCAGCCCCGGAAAGTTGCCGGTGGGGCCGGCATCGGCTTGGGCCAGGGCGGGTGTGGCGATGGCCAGCAGCACAGCGGCCAGGCCGCAGGCAAGCGAATACACTTTCACGACAACCTCCTGGCATGAGAACGGCAGCGCAAATCGGGACTGCGGCAGCGGCCTCCAGCCGCGAATCGTGCTGCGGCGCCCGAACGCTGCATGGGGACGCGACGATGCTGACGGGCCGGCGGCAGCGGGACACTGCCAAAAGTCATGGGCGGGTGCGAACGTGAGCGCGCCGTAAGGGAGCCCGCGGTCGCAGCGCGGGAGCGGCGCGGAATAGTCGAGGCCGCGCGAGCGGATTCGAAACGATTGCAACATCGCAGGTATCTGGCCCGGTCCTTGCTCCGGTTCCGGTCGAAGCAGCCATGTGGTTGGGAGCAGAGACGACGAATCATGTGGCGGGGGATATCCACACGGATGAACAGGCCGGAAGGCGGTGACGGCGAGTTCGACGCCTATCTGGCGCAGCGCGCCGGGCCGGTGGTGCGTGCGCTGCTGCTGACCGGCGCTGCCGGCTACGCGCTGTTCGCCGTAGCCGGCGAGCTGACCGGAAGCACGCAGGTGCCGTTGTGGGTGCGCCTCGGCATGATCCTGCCGCTGCTCGCGGCGGCGCTGGCGACGCTGCGCGTCCGCAGCGCGCGCGCGCTGGGACTGATGGGGCTGTTGGTGGTGGCGCTGCTGCAGATCGGCATCTTCGTCAACGGCTACACGCGTCCGCAGGGTGCGATCTGGATCCTGCCCGCGTACATCATCGTGCCGATCGCCGCGAGTCGGATCTGGATGTAT
>JAJYMF010000379.1:0-1595 GCA_021787175.1 Pseudomonadota bacterium
GGTGTGCATCATCGGCGACGGCGCGATGGGCTTCCATCCGCAGGAAATCGAGACCGCGGTGAGAAACCAGCTCAAGGTCGTCTACCTCGTGCTGTGCGACAGGGCTTGGGGCATGGTGAAAATCAACCAGTCCTTCACCCTGCGCCCGATCAAGACCATGCTGAAAAAGCACCTCGATGCGGATGAGAACATCGGCACCGACCTGGGCGAAATCGAGTTCGACAAGCTCGCGGTTTCGATGGGCGCGCATGGCGAGCGCGTGTCCGACCCGAAGGAACTCAAACCGGCGCTGGAGCGCTGCCGCGCGAGCGGCCGCTGCGCCGTGATCCACGTGGACGTGAACCCGGTGAAACATATGTGGGCGCCGGGCCTGATCCACTTCAAGGACATGCACCAGGAGCCGAAAGGAAAGTAGTGGGCGCACCGCGCGTACTGGTGACGGGCGCCGCCGGTTACCTCGGCAGCCAGCTGGTCGCCGCGCTGGCGGCGGACCCGGCGCGCAAGCCCGCCGTGCTGGTGGCGCTGGACGTGC
This sequence comes from Pseudomonadota bacterium, assembly GCA_021787175.1. Lineage (GTDB taxonomy): Bacteria > Pseudomonadota > Gammaproteobacteria > Xanthomonadales > Rhodanobacteraceae > Metallibacterium. The sequence goes on from JAJYMF010000379.1 coordinate 533, forward strand.
GCGAAGTGCCGCTCGCACAGCGCCTGCCGGGCGTGGCGTATGAGACTGCCGACATCCGCGCGCCCGGCCTGGATGCGATGCTCGCGCGCCATGCGATCGACACGGTGGTGCATCTGGCGTCGATCGTCACGCCGGGCAAGGACAGCAAGCGCGAATTCGAATATTCGGTGGACGTGCTTGGAACCGAGAACCTGCTCCAAGCCTGCGTTGCCGCCGGCGTGGGCAAAATCATCGTGTCCTCCAGCGGCGCCGCCTACGGCTATCAGGCCGACAATCCGGCCTGGATCGGCGAAGACGCGCCGGTGCGCGGCAATCAGGAATTCGCCTATTCCTGGCACAAGCGCCTGGTCGAGGAAATGCTCGCCGACTACCGCGCGCGCGAACCGCAGCTGCGCCAAGTGGTGTTTCGCATCGGCACCATTCTGGGCGAGACGGTACGCAACCAGATCACCGACCTGTTCGACAAGCCGCGGCTGATCGCGATCCGCGGCGCCGACAGCCCGTTCGTGTTCATCTGGGACCAGGATGTGGTCGGCTGCATGAGCCAGGCCGTGTACTCGGACAAGTGCGGCATCTATAACGTCGCCGGCGACGGCGCCATGCGCATCCACGAGATCGCGGCGCAGCTGGACAAGCGCTGCGCAGTGCTGCCCGCATGGCTGCTGCAGGCGGCGCTGGCGCTGCTCAAGCCGCTGGGGCTGACGCAGTATGGACCGGAGCAGGTGAACTTCCTGCGCTACCGTCCGGTGCTCGCCAACCGCCGGCTGAAGCAGGAGTTCGGCTATGTGCCGAAAAAGACTTCGGTCGAGGTGTTCGAGTTTTACCTCGAAGCGCGCGGCGGAATAACGCGTGACGGGGCGCGATGGCGCGGCGGCCGCGCCGGGAAATGCTGCCCCAGTAGCGCTCTGCTTCTAGCGCTTATCGAGCTCGGTGACCTCTCCCTTGATCTGGGTCGACTTGCCGCGAAACAGCGCCACCAGCTCGCGCTTCTGGTTTTCCACGCGGATGTCGTACACGCCGTTGCGCCCTTCCAGGCCCTGCTCGCTGCCGCTCGCGGTGAGCA
>JAJYMF010000379.1:1605-2753 GCA_021787175.1 Pseudomonadota bacterium
GCGCAGATACTCGATCATGCAGGTGACCGCGACTGCGTTCTTGTTGTGGCTGTTGCAGGCATAGGCAAAGGTCGAGTCGGCGAGCGTGAATATGAAGCCGCCATGGCAGGTGTTGTGCACGTTCGCCATGTCCTCGCGCACCACCATCTGCATGCTCGCCGCACCGGGGCCGACTGCGAGCAGCTTCATGCCCAGGGCGAGCGAAGCGCGATCGCGCGCGTGCATCGCCGCTGCCGCGGCTTCGGCCAGTTGTTGCGCGGATTTATGCATGGCAAGGATCGAAAATTGAGGTTTCAGAGCATACACCAACAGCGGTAAAATGAGCGCTTTGCCGCGGGTACGAGCTCATGGTCAAAGTCTATTCCATCGACGGCCTCATCCCCGTCGTGCATCCCGACGCCTATGTGCATCCGAGCGCGGTGCTGATCGGCGACGTGCACGTGGGCGCCGGCGTCTACATCGGTCCTTCGGCCAGCCTGCGCGGCGATTTCGGACGTCTCGTGATCGAGGCCGGTGCCAATATCCAGGATTGCTGCATCGTGCACGGCTTTCCCGAGTCGGACACCGTGATCGAGCAGGACGGTCACATCGGCCACGGCGCCGTCATCCACAGCGCGCGTGTCTGCCGCAACGCCATGGTTGGCATGAACGCCGTGGTCAACGACAATGCGGTGATCGGCGAATCGGCCTTCGTCGCCGCGATGGCCTTCGTCAAGGCGGGGATGCAGGTACCGCCGCGCACGCTGGTGGCGGGCGTTCCCGCAAAAGTGATGCGCGATCTCTCCGCCGACGAAATGGCGTGGAAGCTGGATGCGACGCGCACCTACCAGAACCTCGCGCGCCGCAGCCGCGCGAGCCTGCGCGAGACGGTCGCGCTTACCGAGGCGGAGCCGGGCCGCAAGCGCCTGTCGCTGTCCGAGGTGCTGCCGCTGTCGGCGTGGAAAAACAAGAACGCCGGCGGCTGAGAACTACGCGCGGAACACGCGGGCGCATGAGCCATCTATCCATAGCCGCAATCAACGCCGCATTCGCTGCGCGTCTGCGCGCGGGCGAAACGCTGCTCGGTGCGATCATCGCGCTTCCCTGTCAGGAGGTGGCCGAGCTGTTCTCGCGCGCGGGCTTCGACTGGTTGTTCATCGATACCGAAC
>JAJYMF010000086.1 GCA_021787175.1 Pseudomonadota bacterium
CCTCTCGCGTGAGCGGGCCGATCTGCTTGTGGCGGACTACGCCCTGCTTGTCGATCACGAAGGTCTCGGGCACGCCGTAGACCCCGTAGTCGATGCCGACCCTGCCGTCGGCATCGACGGCGATCGCCGAATACGGGTCGCCATGCTTGCGCAGCCAGCCCTTGGCATCCTCGGCGCGGTCCTTGTAGTTCAGGCCGATCACCTTGACGCCCGGCTGCCTTGCCAGCTGCGTCACGTAGGGATGCTCCGCCAGACAAGGCGTGCACCACGACGCGAAGACGTTGAGCACCCAAACCTGACCCTTCATTTGCTCGGCGGTGACCCTGAGTCCGGGATCATGCAATTGCGGCAGGTCGAACACTGGCGCCGGCTTGTTGATGAGCGGCGAGGGCACCTCGCGCGGGTTGAGCTTCAGGCCCACGGCCAGGAAGCCGGCCATCAACACGAAGACGATCAGCGGAACAAAATACCGCTTCATCGGATCGCGGCGCCGGTCGGCGGCGAGTCGCTCGTGCGCTGGCGGCTCGTCAGGCGGTAGCGCCGGTCGGCGACGGCCAACAGGCCGCCGAGCGCCATCAGCACGCAGCCGCCCCAGATCCAGTTGACGAAGGGCTTCACGTACAGGCGGACAGCCCAAGCTTTACCGCCCTCGAGCGGCTCACCCAATGCAACGTACAGATCGCGGGTGAACCCACGTTCAATCGCGACCTCAGACATCGGGCTGCGACTGACGGAATAGACGCGCTTCTCCGGCTCAAGCGTGCCCACTTGCAGGCCATTGCTGGAAACAGAGAAAGTCGCGCGCACCGCCTGGTAGTTGGGGCCCTGCACATCGCGCAGGCCAACCAGCTTGAAGTCGTAGTCGCCGACCCGGGCGGAGCTGCCGACCTCCATGCGCAGATCCTGCTCGGTCTGGTAGCCACCGACCAGCGTGACGCCGACAATGAATACCGCGACGCCGGTGTGCGCCAGGAGCATGCCGTACCAGTTGCCGGTCTGTGTGACCAGGCGCTGGCCCCACTGGGCCAGCGGCACGCCCCTGACGCGCTGGTAGAGCGTGGTCAGCACGGTGGCGACGATCCAGCTCGCGAGGAAGAGGAAGAAGCCGATCATTGGCGTCCACTTGCCGAGCAAGAAGGGCGCGATCAACGCGGCGACGAAGCTGGCGCCGAAGGCCCATCGCAACTGCACGGCGAGTTCGGGCACCGAGGCCTTCCTCCAGCGCGCGACAGGACCGACGCCCATCAGGAACAGCGCCGGCACCATCAGGGGCACGAACACTGCATTGAAGTACGGCGGTCCGACCGAGATCTTGCCGAGCTTCAGCGCGTCGAGCACCAACGGGTACAGCGTGCCTAGCATCACCGCCGCGGTGGAGACCATCAGCAGCACGTTGTTGGCCAGAAGCACGCCTTCGCGCGAGATCGGCTCGAACATGCCGCCGACACCGACTCTCGGGCCGCGCCACGCGAACAGCGCAAGCGAGCCACCGATGACGACGAACAGGAAGCTCAAGATGAAGATGCCGCGCGCCGGATCGGTGGCGAACGCGTGCACCGAGGACAGCACACCCGAGCGCACGAGGAAGGTGCCCATCAGGCTGAGCGAGAAGGTGAGGATCGCCAGCAGCACGGTCCACATCTTGAAGCCGCCGCGCTTCTCGGTCACGGCCAGAGAGTGGATCAGCGCGGTGCCGACGAGCCAGGGCATGAAGGAGGCGTTTTCCACCGGGTCCCAGAACCACCAGCCGCCCCAGCCGAGTTCGTAGTAGGCCCAGGCCGAACCGAGCGCGATGCCCAGTGTCAGAAAGGTCCACGCCACCGTGGTCCAGGGCCGCGACCAGCGCGCCCAGGTGCTGTCGAGCCGGCCTGAAACCAGCGCCGCGATCGCGAACGAGAACGCAACCGAGAAGCCGACGTAGCCCATGTACAGCAGCGGCGGGTGGAACACCATGCCCGGGTCCTGCAGCAGCGGATTGAGGTCGCGCCCGTCCTCGGCCGCCGGTAGCAGCCGCTCGAAGGGGTTGGAAGTGAAGAGCGTGAACAGCAGGAAGCCGGCGCTGACCAGGCCCATGACGCCGATCACGCGCGCTACCACCAGATCGGGCAACTGGCGCGAGAACAGCGCCACCGCCACTGTCCAGCCCGACAGGATCAAGGACCAGAGCAGGATCGAGCCTTCGTGGTTGCCCCACACCGCGGCGACGCGGTAGTGCACCGGCAGCGCCGAGTTCGAATGCTGCGCCGCCAGCGCAACCGAGAAGTCGTTGCTCACGAAAGCGATCGTCAGGCACAAGTAGGCAATCGCGATCAGCGCGAACTGCGCCAGCGCGGCAGGACGCGCCAGCGCCACCCACGCCGCCCGGCCGCGGAACGCGCCCGCCAGCGGCAGTGCGCTCTGCGCCAGCAGCACTACCGCGAGCGCGAGGATCAATGAGAAGTGGCCGAGCTCTGGAATCACTGCTGGGGCACCTTGACGTGCTTGCCGCTGCTCGGCATCAGGCTGGTAGTGACGCTACCGGAGTTCATTCTTTCAGGCTCATGGGGATGCCCTGGCGACAACGGGCCTCAATACGCGGTGAAATGGCAATAGATGAACTGCTGCACGATCCCGGCTGGCGTCCGATGTGCTTCCGCTGCGTGCTCGACGAGTTCGAAGGCGTCTCCGAACTGCGCATGCAGCGCTTGCGGGGAGTAGCGCACCACCGGAAGACCGCTGCATTGGAGTGGCCCGTCTGGTGCGAACGCAGCC
>JAJYMF010000248.1 GCA_021787175.1 Pseudomonadota bacterium
AGCGCGGTAATGGTGTTGCTCAATCCGGGTCCGGCGGTCACCGCGGCGACGCCTGGCACGCCGGAGAGGCGCGCCACCGCATCGGCAGCGAACACCGCCGTCGCCTCGTCGCGCACGTCGACGATGCGGATGCCGCGCGCCCTGGACGCAGTAAGTATGGGCGAGATGTGGCCGCCACACAGCGTGAACACGAAGCGCACTCCCTGCGCCGCCAGCGCGGCGGCGACGCGCTCGCCACCGTGCGCGGCGATCGTTTCCATTTTCACTGGCCTTTCTCCTTTGCCAGGTGCCGCTGCACCAGCAACTTGTAGTCGATCTTGCCGACGCGCGTCTTCGGCAGTTCGGCGCAGAATTCAATATGGCGCGGGCAGGACCACTTGATCAGCTGTTCGCGGCAATGTTCGATCAGCGCGCGTTCGGTCTCGGCATTCGCTTTGGCCGCATCCTTGAGCACGACGAAGGCCTGCACCCGCTCCACCTGCGCCGGATCGGGCACGCCGGCGACGCAGGCCTCGGCCACCAGCGGATGCTGGTACAGCACCGCCTCGACTTGGGCCGGATAGACGTTGAAGCCGGAGGACTTGATCATGCGCTTCAGGCGCACGGTGAAATAGAAAAAACCATCCGCATCCATCCTGCCGAGATCGCCCGTGTGCAGCCAGGTGCGGCCATCGGCGTGCACTCTCAGGGTCTCGCGCGTCGCCTCGGAGTCGTCGAGATAAGCCTGCATCACCGTCGGCCCGCAGATGCAGATCTCGCCCTCCTCTCCGGGCGGCAGCGCCTCCTCGCTGCCGACGCGGCAGATCTTGACCAGCATGTCGGGCAAGGGTATGCCGATCGAGCCTTCGCGATATTCATCGAGCGGCGTCGCCATGACTGCGCTGACCGCCTCGGTCAGGCCATAGCCCTCGAGCAGCTTTACCCGGCCCCCACCCTCCGCGACGAGTTTCTCAAAGCGTTCCTTCACCGGCCGCGGCAGCGTGTCGGCGCCCGAAAACGTGCCGCGCAGGCAGGACAAATCGACCTTTGCCAGGGACCGGTCGCACGCGAGCGCCTCGTACAAGGTCGGTACGCCTACTAGCCAATTGGGCCGCTTGGCGCGCAGCAGCTTCGCCACCACCTCGGCGCTGAACATCGGCACCAGGATCGCCTTGCCTCCCGCCATGAACATCATGTTCACGCATACGCCCAAGCCGAAACCGTGAAATATCGGCAGGATAGCGAGCATGGAATTGCCTTCACGCATCGCGCCCCAGGTCGCAACCTGCATGCCTTCGGCAATGAAATTGCGGTTCGACAGCAGAATGCCCTTGGGCAGGCCGGTGGTGCCGCCGGAGAACAGGATCGCCGCGGGATCGTGCGTGCTCGCCGCGGCTGGCGCAGCCGCGGGATGGCGCCCGGCCATCAGTTCGCTCCACCAGCGCACGCGCGCGTCGGCGGGCACCGGCGCAATCTTGCGCCCCTTGGTCAGCCAGAAGCCGAATTTCTTCAGCGGCGCCAGATAATCCGGAATGCGCGCGAGTATCAGCGTTTCGAGCGGCAGCTTCGGCTTGATGTCCGCAAAACGGTCGTAGAACGCGTCCAGCGTCAATGCGATGCGCGCGCGGCTGGCGTTGAGATAGCGCTCGATCTCGGGCGCGGTCGACAAAGGATGAATCAGCGCCGGCACCGCGCCCAGTTTGTTCGCGGCGTAGAACGCGATCACGCCCTGCGGCGAAGTCGGCATCGAGATCAGGATGCGCTCGCCTCGCGCCAGCCCGAGCGCGGCGAGCGCATTGGCGCAAGCGTCGATAGCCGCGAGAAACGCGCGGTAAGTCGAGGTGGTATCGAGAAAATCCCAGGCGAGAGCGTCGGGCACGCGCGCCGCCGTAGCCGCCACGGCCTCGTACAACGTCACCTCGGGATAATCCAGGCTGTGCGGCAGCTTGCCGTAGTAGCGCAGCCAGGGACGGTTCTCGGTCATCGGGGCCTCAAAAATCCGGCGCGCCCATCGCGCCGGCGCGCACTGCGTATTTTCGCGCTGCAATCCTACACCCCGCGCGCCGATAGCGCTGCAATCCGATCTGACATGTTCTATGATCGTGATGTTCCCGCGCACACTTGATGATAATCAAATTGCCGGGGCCGGTTATGGTCGAGACTGCATTCTGATCAACAGGGGCGGACCGTGAAGATCGAGAAACCCGGCAACCTGGCAGGCGACTTCTGGGGTGGTTTGGCTGCAATGCTGGTCGCGCTGCCATCGGCCATCGCCTTCGGCGTCACCGTCTATGCTTCACTCGGCGGTTCCTACGCGGCCTACGGCGCTTTGGCCGGCATCCTCGGCACCACCGCCCTCGGCCTCGTCGCCTCGGTCGCCGGCGGTACCCAGCGCCTGATCACTGCACCTTGTGCGCCGGCGGCGGCCGTGCTGTCGGCCTTCGCCATCCAGCAGGCGGCGCAGGGAACGCCGGTTGCGACCATTCTCCTGCTGCTGGTCGTGCTGGCGCTGATGACCGGCATATTGCAGATGATATTCGGCCTCGTCGGCCTGGGCGGACTGATCAAGTACATGCCTTACCCCGTGGTCAGCGGCTACCTTTCCGGCGTCGGGCTGATCATCATCGGCAGCCAGGTGCCCAAATTCCTCGGCGCGCCTACCGGAACGACGCTCTGGCATGCGCTTACGGCGCCGGCCATCTGGTTGTGGCAAAGCGTCGTCGTCGGCATCGTCACCATCGCCGTGATGCTGCTGGCGCCGCGGGTGACCA
>JAJYMF010000223.1 GCA_021787175.1 Pseudomonadota bacterium
CTCGCCTGGAATCCGCGCTGGATGATGATCATGTTCGCGAGTTCCTGGGTCAGGTCGACGTTGGAGAGTTCGAGGCTGCCGCCGGAGATCTGCCCGAAGATGCCCTGGTTCGGCCGCCCGATCTGGCGCTGCTGAGTGGTGTTGCCGACGTAGAGGCGCCCGTGCAGCTGCTCAAGGCCGGCCTCGTTGGGGAAATACGCGAGGGCCAGCTGAGGTCCGGCGTTCTTCTCGCCGTCGGAATAGGTCAGCTGCAGGACGCCATTCTGGTCGAAGGCCTCGGTGGTCAGGGGCAGCACGCCGTGGCCGTCCTTGACCTGGGCGGCGAGGTTCGAAGCGGTGCCGCTGAACTGTGTGGCGCCATCGAGCGCGCCCGGCGTGCCGAAATTGAGGGTGACGTTTTGCGTCTGGCCCTGGAACGTGAGCTTGAGGGTCATGATGTTGTAGCCCGACTGCGGTGTGCCGTCGGTGCCGAAGCGGACCTCGCCGTTGCTCACGACGTTGCCTTGGGCATCGGTGATGCTCACGGTCCAGCTGCCAGGGGTGGTCGTGGTGTTGTTGGTGAAGGTCGCCGAGTAGGTGTGGGCGTTGCCCTGGGCGTCGTAGATCTGGATGCCGGTCACGCTGTCGGTGGGCGACTGCGGCGAGAGGTTGCCGGTCATCTGCACCGTGGTCGTCGCCTGGGCCGGCAAGGTCTTGAGGCTGGCGAGATTGATGTCGTTGAGGTTGCCGCTGGCATCGAGCGCCTGTACGCGGTAGCCGTAGACGGTGTCGACGAGGTAGCCCTGGTTGTCGAACTGGAACTGGCCGGCACGCGTGTAATAGAGGTTGCCCTGCCCGTCCTTCAGGATGAAGAAGCCCTCGCCGTTGATGGCGACGTCGGTGGGATTGCCGGTCTGCTGGATCGAGCCTTCCTGGGTACGCACGCCCTGGCCGACGATCTCGGCACCGTTGCCGTCGAAGAGGTTGGCGAAAAACGCGTCGCTGCCCCGGAAGCCGGGCGTGTTCATGTTGGAGATGTTGTTGCTGATGGTGTTGAGGCTCTGCGAGAAGGCGAAGAGGCCCGAGAGTCCGTTGTAGAGTGCCTGGAACATGGTTTCCCCTTTGCCCCTCAGGGCTTGACGAGACGAACCTGCGAGAGACGAACGCCGGTGAGCACGTTGCCGCCGGAGGCGCTGACCGACAGGTGCGCGCCCGAGCTGTCGTACTGGATGGCCTCCACCGTGCCGATCGTGGTCGTGGTGCCATCGGCTGCGAGCACCTCGACCTGATGACCCAGCAAGGCCAGGGATTCCCCGCCCGAATCCAGCGCCAGCAGATCCTGGATGCCCTGCGCGGTCTGCGTCTGCTGCTCGACGCCGACGAATTGCGAGAGCTGGGTCAGAAACTGCGCATTGTCGAGGGGCTTCAGCGGATCCTGGAACTGCAACTGGCTCAGGAAGAGCTTGATGAAGGCGGTCTCGTTGATGTTGTTCTGCGAAGCGATCCCGGCGGTGGCGCTGCTGCCGAGCACGCTGCCGAGGGTGTCGACGGGCATGGGGTCAGGCTCCCGAGTCGGAGGAGGGGGATGTCGAAGCCGACCACACGAGGTGGCCGTTGAGGTACACATGCCGGACCGGATGGCCCGCAGCTTGGCTTTCGCGCGCCAGCGCTTCACCCACGGATGCGATATCCCGAGGGTCGAGACGGTAGTCGCGCAGCCACAGCGCGACGCCATCGTCGGGGGTCGGGCCGACCCACAGCAGGCGTGCCGCCCATGGCTCCGGTGCCAGGGTCGCGGCCATCGCGGCCGGAAGCGGCGCGGCGCCTTCCTCCGCCGCACTCGATGGGCCACCGGTGAGCGGGCTGGTGCTCGGACCGGCGGATGCCGGCGCCGGGGAAGACGGTCGCGGGCGGTCCATGGACGCGGATGCTGCCGCGGTCAGCGCTCCGGATTCGAGGGGGGCAGGCGCGCAGATGCCGTCGGAGCCTGTCGGCGCCAGCGGGGCAACGGGTGCGAGCGCGGTTGCCATCGGGTCGAGCAGTTCCGATAGATACCCGGTGGCGATCAGGCCCAGCGGGAAAAGCCGCGCAAGTGTGGGCAGGCCGGACTGCGCATGGTGGGCCGCCCAGGGTGATGATGCCGCAAGCGATGGCGCGATGGATCCGGGACGGTGCACGAATCTGTCCGGCGATCGCGACATGGGCTGTGGCGGAGGCGTCTTGGGCCGCTCGCCCGGGCGCGGAGGTTTGGGTATGCGCGTCGCGGAGGGCGTGCCGGGTGACGTGACCGGAGCGGTGGGCAACGGCGCCGCAGGCGGCGACCGGTGCACGAATGCAGGATGCGGTGACGCGGGGGTGGCATCGGGCATCGACCCGTCCGGCGGACGCGAGGCGGGCGTTTGCGCAGGGGCTGACGGAGGATGCAGGGCATCGCGGAAATCCGCGGTGGATGGTGTAGCGCGAGGTTGTGGCCGCGGTGGCGGCGAGGGTGCGGCGTCCAGGAGCGTGAGCAGGGTCATGCCGGATCTCCGCGATGGGTGAGCCAGGTGTCGAGGGCGCGTTCGCGTTGCTGGTCGGATGCGCAGCGAATCGCGTCGTGCTGCACACGATCGCACCGTTGCGCCGTGGTTTCGTGGCGGCGATGGCTGCTCTCGAGCGCCTGGGTATGCTCGCGCGTGGTCCCGTGCAACTCCCGCAGCGTCTGCTCGGCGGCGTGTTGGTCCTCGAGGGCATGGACGGCCGACGCATAGCGGTCGAGGTCCAGCGTTCCGCCCGCCAGGAGCCCGGTCCGCCACCGTAGCAACCCATCCAGGCGATGCGCCTCGAGGTCCAGGCGCCGGCGGGCCTCCGTCTCCGCCGCGATTGCCACCGCCAGCGCGAGACGGTCGCGCTGCTCGCGCAGCTGCGCGAGGCGGTCGATGCGGTGCAGGGTCTTCAGCCGTTGCGCGGTCATGCGGCCCCCAAGGCTGGCTCAAGCAGCGTGTGCAGCGCGCGCATCACGTCCGCGCGCGGCGTGCGCTCCTCGGGGCGCTGCGCCCACAGGGCCTTCAGCGATGGCATCAGCGCAAGCGCCGTGTCCAGCTCGGGGTGACTGCCCGACTGGTAGGCCCCCATTTCGACGAGGTCATGGGATCCCTCGTAGACCGCGAGCAGCGCCTGCAACCGACGCGCCAGGGCCTCGTCGACAGGCCCGATCAGGCGTGGGCGCAGGCGGCTGACGCTATGCAGGGGGTCGATCGCCGGGAGTTGGCCGCGTGCGGCGAGATCGCGCGACAGCACGACGTGGCCATCGAGGATCGCGCGCATGTGGTCGGCAACCGGCTCGTTCATGTCGTCGCCCTCGACCAGGACGCTGTAGATCGAGGAGATCGAACCGCCCGCGCGCAGCGAGCCGCCGCGTTCGAGGATCTGCGGCAGCAGGCTGAAGACCGAGGGCGGGTAGCCGCGGGAGGTGGGCGGCTCGCCCACCGCGAGGCTGATCTCGCGCTGTGCCATGGCAAAGCGCGTGATCGAATCGAGGATCAGCAGCACATCCAGTTGCTGGTCACGGAAATACTCGGCGATGGCGTGGGCCGCGTGTACGGCGTGAGTGCGAACGAGCGCCGGCTGATCGGCCGTCGCCACCATCACCACCGATCGCGCGTGTCCTTCGGGCCCCAGGGCGTGTTCGAGAAAATCCCCCACCTCGCGTCCGCGCTCGCCGATCATCGCCACCACGATCACGTCGACCCGGACATGTCGCGCCAGCATGCCGAGCAGGGTACTCTTGCCGACGCCGCTGCCGGCGAACACGCCCACGCGCTGCCCTTTGCCGAGGGTCAGCAGCGCGTCGATCGCCCGCACGCCGGTCTCGAGGACCTCGTTGATCTCCCCGCGCGCCAGCGGATTGATCGGCGCGCGCTGGATCGGATACAGGCGCTCGCAGCGCACCGGGCCGCGGTCATCGAGAGGCGCGCCGAAGGCATCGACCACGCGTCCGAGCAGGGCGTGGCCCACCGGCACCTGGCGGTACCGCCCGGTGGCGCGCACGGTGGCCTCGGCGGACACCCCCTGCATCGGCCCTTCGGGCATCAGCAGGACGCGGCCCTCGCGAAAGCCGACCACTTCGGCAAGCAGCGGCCTGCACAGATCCCGGGTCTCGATCGCGCAGAGCTCGCCCACGCGGGCATCCGGGCCCTGTGCTTCCACCACGAGCCCGTTGAAGCCCGCGAGGTGCCCGACGCGGGTGGAGAGCTCGGCGCGGCCAAGCGCCTCGCGATACCGGTCAGCCTGCGCGTTCATCGCATTCCTCCGGGTCCCGCCCCATGCACACCTCGAGCAGCGCGCGCGTGATTGCGTCCAGCCGCTGCGCGAGGCTCGTGTGGAGCTCGCCGCGCGGCGTTTCCAGCACGAGGCTTCCCGGCGCCAGACGCGGATCCGCCGCGATTTCGAGATCGTCGAGCGGTGCAGCAAGTGCCGCCATGTCGCCCGGGGCCAGGCGCACGCGAACGGGCGCGTTGCCGAGCTCATGGCAGGCCTGACGGCAGAGCGCCGGGATCAAGGTTCCTTCCTGCGCCTTCGCTCCGAGCATGCGTGCCAAGGCACTCCAGGCGATCTCGATCGCGAGCTCCTCGGCCCAGATGCGCTGGTCCTGCAGGGTCTGCGGGACGGCGACGAGGAGCTTCTGCAGCCGCACCCGCATGCCGTCGAGCTCTGCGGTGGCCACCGCGATGCGCTGCCGGGCCTCATCTTCAAGTGCCACCCGGTGTTCCTTGAGCAGGCGCTCCCGCTCTGCTTCGGCGTCCGCGAGGCCCTCGGCCAATCCGTCGCGATAACCGCGCGCGATCGCTGCCTCGATCTCCGCGGCGGGGGAGATCCTATCGGCCGCCGGTGCGATGGGCGCCGACGTGTCGATGCCCGCAGCCAGCGGCAGCCGCCGACGCTTGACCGACGGTGCGGAGATCTGGCCGATGCGCTCCATGCTCATGCTGCTGCATCCGGCCTTACAGACGCGGCAGGCCCGGCGTGCTCGAGCGTGCGCGCACGCGACTGGAGTTCCTGCGCCAAAAGCTGCGCCAGACGGGGCGGCAGGGGGCCGCGATGCAAGTCGAGCGTGCCTTGCAGCGCCATCGCGCGCGCCGGCGCGCAGGCGGCGGCATACAGCGATTCATGGTCGGGCGCCGCCGCTGCGAGAAGACGCGCGGCCCACGCCGGTGAGAGCGCATCCAGTACCGCGACGAGGGTTGCGGGTGCGGGCGGCGCACCGCCCCCGGGGCGGGTGGCGTCCAGCATCTCACGGGCCCATGCATGCGGCACCGGTCCCAGCGCCTTCAGCGCAGGGATCAGCGCCGCGACTGCGGTCGCCGCATCGTCGGGAAGCCGCGCCAGGATCCAGCGACGGTCCGTCGGGTGCAGCGCGGCGAGCAGGGCAGCTGCCTCACGAGTCCGATGCGGCCTCATGTCACCGACTCCGGCTCGTCGATCCAGCGCCGGATCCGCGCCAGCGCGATCTCGCGCTCCTCGAGGCTGAGACGTGGCGGTTGTCGACGCTTGCGGACCCGCAGCGCGCCGACCAGGAGGAGCACCAGCAGCGCCACGCCCGTAGCGAGTGCCAACAGGCTCGCGCGGCTGACCCCCACTCCCTCCGGCCCGAGCTGGAGTGCGCCGCGGACGGGACTGACGTGCAATGGAGTTGCCGGTGGCGGGACGACCCGAGGCCTCGCCTCCGGCACGCTGCGCGACGTGGGTGCGGCCGCGAACGTGGCGATGTCGACCGTGTCGCCGCGCTGGGCGTCCAGCCCCAGCCCTGCCGCGACGACGGCCTTGAGCTGCTCGAGGGTTCCGGGCGACAGCGATGCCGGGACGACCACGCCGACCGAGATGCGCTCGATCCGTCCGGGCGCCTTGACCGTCTCCGTCTGCTCGCGGCCATGGGCGTACCGGATCTCCGTGGTGCTCGCCCCCGGGGCGCCGGCATCCCCTGAGCTCGCAGGGGATCCGGGTGTGCGCGTGTGCTTCTCGCTGACGACGAGGCCGTTGCCGTCGCGACCTTGCGCCAGCAACTCCTCGCGGACCTCCTTGATGCGGTCGTAGTTCAGGCGCACGTTGACCGACACCGAGAAGCGCTGCGTGCGCAGGGCGTCGCGCAGCAAGGCCTCGGCCTGCCGGGTCAGTCGCGCTTCGATCTGCTTCTCGCGAGCCGACCGATCCAGCACGACCATCTGCGAGGTGTCGCCCGGGCCACCCGCGGAGAGCACGTTGCCGTTCTGGTCGAGGACGACCACCGCCTCCGGCTTGAGGCCGGCGACCGCGGACGCCGCGAGGCGCTGGATGCCGATGACCTGCGACAGGGCCAGGTGCCGCCCGGGGCGCAGCGTGACCGTAACCGAGCCCTTGGCCGGGTGCGTGCTGCTCTCGAAGAGACCGGTGCGCTGCAGCGTCAAATGCACGCGCGCGGTATCGACTTCCGACATCGAGTCGATGGTGCGCTCGAGTTCGCCCTGCAGCGCGCGCAGGTAGTTCACGCGCTGGGCGAACTCCGTGATCCCGTAGTCGGAGTGATCGAAGAGCTCGAAGCCGACCGCGCCCCCGTGGGGCACGCCGCTCGAGGCGAGCTTCATGCGCGTGGGGTAGACCTGATCCGCAGGGACCAAAACGCTCGCGCCCCCGTCGGTGATTCGGTAAGGCACGTGCCACTGGTCGAGCGTGTGCACGATCTCGGCGGCATCCTGCTGGCGCAGGTGTCCGAGCAGGAGGCCGTAACGCGGATGGAAGACCCACCAGGCCAGCGATCCTACGATCAGGACGATGACGCAGAGGCCCACGCCGAACCCGACGCGGGCTCGGGGCGACAGCCGTTGAAACATCCCCTTGGATCCGTCCATGGCCGTGTTCAAAGCTGCATCCGCATCAGCTGTTGATAGCCATCAAGCAGGCGATTGCGGACCTCGACCGCAAACTGCAGGTCGATCCGCGCCTTCTCCATCGCGATCATCACATCGTGCACCGGGACGCTCTCGCCGGCGGCCAGTGCGCGCAGCATGCCGTCGCTGGCGTTGAGGTCGGTGTTGAGCTTGGCGACGCCCTGCCCGACGACGTGCATGAAGTCGGCCCCCGCGATGGCGGATGGTGCAGGCGCGATGCTCGAGGTCCAGGTGAGTGGCGCGATGGCGGTGATGGCGGCCGTGCTCATGAGCCGGTCCCGATCGACAGTGCGTCCAGCACCATGCTGCGCAGCGCGTTGAAGGCGCGGATGTTCGCCTCGTAGCCGCGGTCGGCCGAGATCAGGGTGGTCATGGCCTCGACGAGATCGACGTTGGGGTAATGCACCATGCCCTGGGCATCGGCCATCGGGCTGGTCGGGTCATAGACCGTCTTCTCGGATGCGTGCGCGGCGGCGGGATGCAGCACCTGGGAGAACGCCGCCGCACCGCCCAGCGCGCGGGCTGACATGGCCTGCCCCGGCCGCTCGGGGGTGTTGGCGATGGCGATGTCGTAGGTGGCGGCCTCGAGCCGCATGCGCTCGTAGGTGAGCCCTTCGCGGGAAGCTGCAAACACGGAATCGATGCCGGACACGTCACTTTCCTCCGATGGCAAGGCGCATCAGTCCAAACTGGTGGTTGAGGCCCTCGGTCAGGGCGCGGTAATCGAGGTTCGCGAGAGCCAGATCCGACACTGCGCGATCGAGGTCGAGCGGCTGAGCCGGGCTCGACGTCATCGGAGCCGCGCGAAGTGCGGTCTCGCCCAGTGCCCGCAGCTGCGTGGCCGGCATCGACGGATCGGCGGCCGCCTCGCGCAGGGCTCCCAGCGCGGCGCTGAAGTCCGGGTGCGATGTGGTGCCGCCCATGGGAGCGTCGGCGATCGCGCGACTGGCCGCCTGTGCGCGCGCCTGGGCGACATCGAGTGCGAGGCTGATCGCCTCGGTGGTAAGCGCCAAGCTCATCGCGTTCTCCTCGGTCACTGAATGATCAGGCGCGCATGCAGTGCGCCCGCCGTCTTGATGGATTGCAGGATGCTGATGACGTCCCGCGTCGACACGTGAATCGATTGCAGGGCCGAGACCAGATCGGCGACGGTGGCCCCCTCCGGGATCGACACCATGCGCACCGCAGGCTCGCGCACGCGGATGGACGAGTGCGGCACGACGACGCTCTGGATGCCTGCGGAAGGCCGGATGTAGAGTCCCCCGGGTTGGGAGACCTCGTAGTCGGTGTGGATACTGATGCGCAGATCTCCCTGGGCAATCGTGACGTCGCCGAGGCGTACATCGCCGCCCGCCACGACCGTACCGGTACGCTCGTTGACGACCACGCTGGCAATCTCGTCGGGACGCACGCGCACGTTCTCGACCCGCGCGATCAGACCCACGAGGCTCTGCGGCGCGCGGGCGAAGCGCAACTGGATCTTGCCGGCGTTGAGCGCGTGCACGTCGGCTTCGGGCACGGCCGCGCGCAGCGCGCGGGTCACTCGCTCGGCGGTCGTGAAATCCGGCTGGTTGAGGAAGATCGTGAGGTCGCGGCCGGTGCTTGCGACGCCCAGGGGAGCACTCAGTTCGACCGTCGCACCGCCCGGGATCCGCCCGACGGTGGGGTAGTTCTGGCGCTCCATGCTCCCGTAAGACCGAACCTCGTAGCCGCCGACGAGGATCGAACCCTGCGCCAGCGCGTAGACGCGGTGGTCCGGCCCATCCAGAGGGGCAAGCAGCAGCGTGCCACCGCTCAGGCTGCGCGCATCGCCCAGCGACGACACATCGACGTCGAGCTTCTCGCCGGGTTCGGCGAAGGCCGGGAGACTGGCAGTCACCATGACCGCGGCGACGTTGCGGCTGGACAGGTCGCTGGTCGAGACGTTGACGCCGAAATGGCTGAGCAGGTTGGCGACCGACTGCAGCGTCGCCTGGTTCTTCGAGGTGTCGCCCGAGCCGCTGAGGCCCACCACGAGTCCGTAGCCGATGAGCGGGTTGTCGCGCACGCCTTCGACCCGCGCGATTTCCTTCAGGCGCACATCCGCGAGGTCCTGGCCGATCGCCGGGGCGCACAGCAACAGCGCCAGCATCATGAGTCCGATGCGCATCAGATCAGTCCCAGCCATTTGGCAAAGCGGTAGAGCAGCCCGCGGCGTTGCGCCTCGCTGATGTCGCCGCGCCCGGTGAACTCGATGCGGGCGTCGCTGATGCGGCTCGAGATCACCGCGTTCGCCGCGGAAACATCCTCGGGTCGCACCCAGCCGCTCAGCTGGATGCTCTGGGTTTCGCCGTTGACCACCATGGACTGGCTGCCGCGGATCTCGAGCATGCCGTCCGGTGCAACCTGCACGACGCGCACGGAGAGTTGCGCCTGCACGAGGCCTGAGCGGCTGGTCTGGCCGAGGCCGGCATCGGAACCGGAGAAGCCCAAGGTGCCGCCGTAATCACCGTGGCGGTTCTGCGCCGTTGCACTCAGCTGCACGCTGTTGTTGGCATCCGTATTGGCGCTGGCGCTGGCGCTCGAGGCCTGCAGCACGAGCACCGTGAGCGCATCGCCCACGCGGTGGGCGCGACGGTCGGCGGTCAGGCCGCGATAGGTCGCGGGATTGATCAGTGAATCCGACACGTCGTAGGCCCCGGCGGCGCGCGGGAGGCCCAGCATCAGTAGGGCGCCGACGAGAAGCAGACGCTCAGTGTTCAAGGTCGACCACTCCCTTGCCGGTGATCTGCGCCTGGAAGGACGCGTGCGCGCCGGCCAGCACGACCGGCACCGTGGCGCCCTTCATGCCGGCCGCCAGGGCCGTTCCCACCGCATCGATATGAATGGCGCCGTAGGTCACGGTCACGCGCACGCGCTGCCGGGCATCCACATCCGGGATGGGCTCGAAGTCCTGCGGGGTGACGGGCTGGCCGGCACACACGGCGCGACGCAGGCGTTCGCCCGCGAGCGTGGGCGGTTCGGTGAAAGGCGTTCCCGCCGTCGCGGCCACATCGACCGAAGCGCGCCGCCACGTCAGCGCCGTCGCCGGCGTGCCGCGCGGAGCGTCGGCGGCATAGGTCTCGACGGTTCTGAAGACGGAGACGGCGAACCAGACGTCGGCGGTCTGCACGTCATGTCCGTTCACGAGCAGCCGTACCGGCACGCTGACGCGGGCGCGTGGCAGCAGCCCTGCCACGGGGTCCGCCGCGAGCCGCAAGTCGCCGGCCGGCAGGAGAATGCGGTCCGGGCGCCCGATGACCCGCAGGGTCGTGCGGGTACAGGCCGCCCCGAGTTGCGTGCACAGGGCCGCCTCCGCCACGGCGATCACGCGCGCGCCCGCGATCGATTGCGTGCTTGGTGTCGGCGTCGCGGGTGCGACCGTCGACGCCAGAACGTTGAGCAGAGCGGCCAGCATGGTCAGCGCCGCAGATTGTTGATGGTGTCGAGAATCTGATCGGCGGCCTGGATCAGACGCGCGTTGAGCTGGTAGGCGCGCTGGGCCATGACCAGGGATGCCATCTCGCTGACCATGTCGACGTTGGCCATCTCGAGCGCACCCTGCTGGATCTGCCCGAAGCCGGGATCGCCGGGGTGGCCGATGCTGGGATCCCCGGAGGCGGGCGTGGGCGCGAAGGCGTTGTCGCCCACCGAGCGCAGCCCCTCAGGCGCGGGGAAAGAGGCGAGTTCGATGCGCCCGAGGGTCGTCGGGTTCTGGTCGGTCCCGAGGGTGGCGGTCACCTGGCCCTGCAGGTCGATCTTGATGTTCGTGGCGTCGGGAGGAATCTGGATGCTGTTGGCCAGTGGCAGCCCGGTCGTGGTCACGAGACGACCCTGGTCGTCGACGTGGAGTTGGCCGTCCCGCGTGTAGAGACGATTGCCGTTGCCATCCGTGATCTCGAGGAACCCGGAGCCCTGGACAGCGAGATCGAAGGTATTGCCGGTCTGCTGCACGGCGCCGTTCGAGAATGTCGGTTGCGTGGTCAGCACTTCACTGCCGGCCCCGGTGTTGCCGAGCGGCTGACCCTGCTCGACCTCGGCACGGGTGACGGTGGCGACATCGGCAAACGCCACGCGCGAGCGCTTGAAGCCCGGCGTCTGCATGTTGGCCACGTTGTTCGAGATCACGTCGATCTGCTGCTGGTCGGCCTTGAGCCCGCTGGCCGCGATGTAGAGCGCATCCACCATGACGATCTCCTCCGAGAAATCAGGAACCGGTGCCGATCTCTTTGACGCCCGCATCCATCGCCTGGTCGTAGGCGGCCAGCGCGTGCTGAACGGACTCCGCGTGCCGCGACAGCGCGATCAGCTGGACCATGGCACCCGCCGCATCGACGTTGGAACCTTCCAGCGCGCCCTGATGAACCGATGCCGCCGCCGCAGTGAATGCGCCGCGGTAGGCGAACAGGTTGCCGCCCACCGGCTCCAGAGCCGCGGGCTGCGCCACATCGACGATCCGCAGGCGACCGAGCGCATCAGTGCCATCGAAGACGGTGCCGTTCGCGGCGATGCGCACGGGACGATCGGGCAGCGTGAGTGCGCCGGCATCGGTCAGGACCGGATACCCGTGGCCGTCCACGAGCCGGCCTTGCGCGTCGCGGCCGAATTGCCCGTCGCGCTCCAGCATCACCTGGCCGTTCGCCTCGACCATGAAGAACCCGGGCCCCTGCAGCGCGAGGTCGAGGTTGCCGCCGGTCTGGAGCAGCGGGCCATTGGCCAGGCTCAGAGCCACGCCATGAGCATGCAGAGCGCGGCCGAAGCCCGCCAGGGCCTGCTGTGCGCGGTACCCCGGGGTTTCGAGGTTGGCCACGTTCTGGCCGATGGTGTCGAGCGAACTCACATCGGCGCGCAGGGCGCCGGCGACGATGGGCAGGATGCTGTTCATGGGGGCCTCATGCGGCGGCGGACACCGCGGCGAACGATCGGACGACCGTGGACGGGGGGACTTCGTTGATGCCAAGAACCGTCACGTGCGGCAGCGCGCGCTGCAGCAGCGCGCGCACGTGGCGGCGCAGGGCGCTCGGGCAAAGCAGAACCGGCAGCAGATTGCGGCCCATCATGGCGTCGGCCTGACGCGCGAGCTGGCTCAGGAGTCCCTCGAGTTGCGCAGGGTCGCTGATCAGTAGCGGATGGCCCTCACGCTGGCGCAGCGCTGCCAGCATCGCGTGTTCGAGCTCGGTGCCAAGGGTGAGGACATGCAGCTCCCCCTGCTCGTTGCAGACTCTCTGGCAGATCGACGCCCCGAGACGTTCACGCGCGCGTTCGACCAGGTCGTCCGGATGTTTGGTGGTCTTGCCGGCATCCACCAACACTTCCAGCACCGTGTCCAGCCGCCGGATGCTGACTTGCTCGCGCAGCAGGTGCTGCAGCACCTTCTGCACATCCGTGAGCGAGAGGATGTTCGGCACCAGTTCCTCGACCAGAGAGGGCTGGCGCTCCCGCACGCGCGCCACCAGCCGCTCCGTCTCGGCACGGGTGAGCAATTCCGGCGCATAGCGCTTCGCCACTTCTCCGAGGTGCGTCATCAGCACGGTTTCGGGGTCGACCAGGGTGTAGCCCGCGCCGCGCGCGAACTGGCGCTGGTCGGGGCTGATCCAGAGCGCCGGCAGGCCGTAGGCAGGATCGCGCGTCTCGCGGCCCTCGAGGCGGGAGCGCTTGCCGCCGGGGTTGATCGCCAGGACGCCATCGACCAGGAGCTCGCCCTGTGCCGCACGAGCGCCGTGCACCAGGATTTCGTAGGCTTGAGCCGCCAGTGGCCGATCGGTGACCAAGGTGACTCGCGGCAGCACGAACCCGGTGTCGATGGCGAACTGCCTGCGCAGGGCGTCGACCCGATCGCCGAGGCCCAAACCCCTCATGGCATAAGCCTCGGCAATGGCTCTGCCAAGACGCAGCTCGATGGGCTCGACCCGCAGCGACGCATAGAGCTCGTCTTCGTTGGCGCGTGGTGGAGGTGCTTCCGGGACGGCGGGACCTTCCGCGGTGGCGACGCTGCCGCGTTGGGCGATCAGCGCGAGGCCCACGACGAGCGCCAGCACCAGCGCAACGGGCAACGCGGGTAGCCCCGGCAATACCAACAGGGCGCCCAGGGCCAGCGCCACGATCATCAGTGTGCGCGGATTGGAGAGCACCTGACGGGCGACCTCGGTGCCAAGCTGCGCGTCGGACGCAGCCCGGGTGATGATGATGCCGGTGGCGACCGCGATCACCAGCGAGGGAATCTGCGTCACGATGCCGTCGCCCACGGTCAGCAACGTGTAGCGATGCACTGCCTCGGTCCATGGCAGGCCGCGCTGCAGCATGCCTACCGAGAGACCGCCGACGATGTCGATCAGGATGATGAGAATGCCGGCGATGGCATCGCCCTTGACGAACTTGGTAGCACCGTCCATCGCGCCATAGAAGTTGGCCTCCTTCTCGATGTGCGCGCGCCGACGCCGGGCCTCGTGCTGGTCGATCAGGCCCATGTTCATGTCGGCATCGATGCTCATCTGCTTGCCGGGCATGCTGTCGAGGGTGAAGCGCGCCGCGACCTCGGCCACGCGTTGGGCGCCGCTGGTGACCACGACGTACTGCACGACGACCAGGATCAGGAACACCACCAGTCCGATGACGTAGTTGCCGCCGACGACGTAGGTGCCGATCGCGTGGATGACGCGGCCGGCATTGCCGTCGCCCAGGATCAACCGGGTCGCCGAGATGTTGAGCGCCAACCGGAACAGAGTGGTCATCAGGAGCAGCGAGGGGAACGTCGAAAAGCTTAGTGGCGTGTCGGTGAAGAACGTCAGCAGCAGGATCAGGAGGCCCGCACTCAAGTTGAGGATCAGCAGCACGTCGAGCAGGGAGGGCGGGATCGGAACGAAGAGAATCATCAGGATCGCGATCATCCCGCCCACCAGCGCGAGATCGCGGCGCCCCGTCCAGAGCTGCGAGAGCAGGCTGCCCATCAGGCGATCCGGTGGCCGGGACGGGCCATCAGCCAGCGGTAGATCGGCCCGAGCTGCGTGAACAGCTCCTCGGGCACCGGCGCGTCGATGCGACATGCTCGGAACAGCGCCCGTGCCAGCTCGGGGGACTGCAGCTGCGGCACACCGGCGCGCCACGCGATCTCCCGCATCCGCAGTGCCATGCCATCCGTGCCCTTGGCCACCACGATCGGCGCGCGCATGGTCGAGGGGCGGTACTGCAACGCCACCGACAGGTGCGTGGGGTTGCTGAGCACGACATCGGCTTCGGCGACCCGCCCGACCGCGCGCGTGCGTTTGAGCAGCTCCTGCACCAGGCGTCGACGGCGCGAACGGACCTCCGGGTCACCTTCCCTTCTCTTGCTCTCGTCCTTAAGGTCACGGCGGCTCATGCGCAGCTTGCGCAGATAGTCGCGGCGCACGAACAGCAGGTCCAGGAGCGCGAGCGCGCCGAAGCCGACCAGGATCCACGTCGCCGCACGCACGAACGTCGCCAGCAGTTCGGTGGGCAGCGCGTGCGGTGTAGCCAAGGCCGCGGTGTCGGCCCATCCGTCAAGATGGCCAAAGGCCCACCAGGCCATCACCGCGAGCACGGCCACCTTGCCGATCAGCTTGCCGAGCTCCCACAGCATGCGTCGACTGAAGATCCGCTTGAAGCCCTGGGCGGGATTCAACCGGCTCCAGTCCGGCGTGATGGGCGTCGCGCTGAAGTCCACGCCGGTCTGCGCGAGATGGCCGGCGACTGCGGCAATCAGCATCGCGAAGAGCGCCGGCATCAACGCCTGCGCGACCGCTCCGTAGACGCGCCCCAGCCAGCGCAGCAGCCCGGTTCCGACAATCGGGCCGCTCCCCGCCAGCAGCAGCGAGGCCTGCATGGCGCCAGCGAGTGTGCCTGCAACGTGGGAGGCCGTGACCACAAAGGCGACGGCAAATGCGGCCATCACGAGCACGCCGGTCAGTTCCGCGCTGCGGGCCACCTGGCCACGCTCGCGCGCCTCCTCCAGACGGTAGCGCGTCGGCCGCTCGGTCTTGTCCTGCTGACTGTCGGCCATGCTCAAGGCCTCACGATGTGGCTCGCGCCGTCAAACGCATTGCGGTAGAGCCGCTCCACGGCGAGCGGCGCGTAGCGCAGGCTCAGGGAAAGCAGCACCACCGCGACCGCGATCTTCAAGGGCAGCGCGAGGAAATAGACGTTCGCCTGCGGCATCGAACGCGAGGCCAGCGAGACCGCGAGGTCGATGCTGAACAGGCCGAGCATCACCGGTGCCACGACGGCAAGGCCGAGCAGAAACTGCGATCCCAGCAGGGCGAGAAAGCCGCCGTCGGCGGAGAACGTGTACCCGGCTCCCAAGGGCACCAGCGCGATGGAGGCCACCAGGCCGCGGGCAAGCAGCCGGTCCAGGCCGGTGCTGAAGAAGATCGCGACCCCAACCAGACTCAACGTGCGTCCGACGATGGCTTCCTGGGTCTGGGTGCCGGGATTCAGAAGGCTTGCCGCGCCGAAGCCAGCCTGCAGATCAATCAGGCGTCCGGCGAAGTCCAGTGCGGCGCCGGGCAGCACGACAGCGAGGCTGAGCGCGAGGCCGAGCAGGGCCTCGCGCATGCCCATCACCACCAACGTGGCAGGGTGGCCGAACGCTGCCGCCATCGGAGTGACGACGGTTGTGGCGAGCGCAAGCGCGGCGAGCGCCATGGTCAGCGCCACGCGCGCCATCAGCGGCGCCCAGGCGAACGGGGTGATGGAGGGCAGCAGCAACGCGGGACCGAAGCGCATCATCGCCAGCACGAACG
>JAJYMF010000337.1 GCA_021787175.1 Pseudomonadota bacterium
TGGACGTCCAAACGTCGCGGCCTGCCGATGGCGTTACTCGCGCCCTCCCTGGCGCTCGCCCTGCGGGCCGCCTGCGGCGTTCGAGCGCGCTCCTGCGCGCTTCGTCGCGATCGCGCGATCTGCCACCGGCAGATCGCAAACGCGATCGCTCACCCCGGGGGCCAGTGGAGGGGGCGGCCGGCGAGCAGATGGACGTGCAGGTGATAGACGGTCTGGCCGCCGTCGCGGTTGCAGTTGAGGACGCAGCGATAGCCGGAGTCGGCATAGCCTTCGCTGCGGGCGAAAGCAGCCGCGGTGAGCAGCAGCTTGCCGAGCAACGGGGCATCAGCCTCGCTGGCGGCATCCAGCGTCGGCAGCGGCTGTCGCTTGGGGATGAACAGCACATGCAGCGGCGCCTGCGGATTGATGTCGCGAAAGCCGAGCACGTCGTCGTCCTCGAAGACGATGTCGGCCGGGATTTCGCGGCGGATGATCTTGCCGAACAGGGTGTCGTCCATCGCCGTGCTCCGTATGGTCAGCCCAGACTCTGGCGCCCGCCGAAGGCATGCGCGAGCGTTCCGCGGTCGATGTATTCGAGTTCGCCGCCCAGCGGCACGCCGTGCGCCAGTCGCGTCGCGCGCACGCCCGCGACGCGCGCCAGCTGAGCCAGATAATGCGCGGTCGCCTCGCCTTCGACGGTCGGATTGGTGGCGACGATCAGCTCCTGCACTTCGCCTTCGGCCAGCCGCCGCTGCAGCAGGTCGAGTCCGAGTTCGGCCGGGCCGAGGCCGTCCAGCGGCGACAGTCGGCCGAGCAGCACGAAATACAGCCCGCGGTAACCGGTGGCCTGCTCGACGGCGGCCAGATCGGCCGGCGATTCGACCACGCACAGCAATTGCGGATCGCGCCGGTCGCTGGCGCACAGCGCGCACAGCGAGGCCTCGCTGAAACTGCGGCAGCGCGTACAGTTGCCGATGCGCTGCATCGCCGCGTCCAGCGCGGACTTGTCGCCGACGCCGGGCAGGCAGCGCAGCGCCTCCAGCAGCTGGTCGAGCAGCGGCGCGGCGTCGCTCACGGGCGACTCCGGTGCGACGAGGCTGCTGATGCGAAGGCCGGCATGTTCAGAACGGCAGCTTGAAGCCGGGCGGCAGATTCAGACCCGAGGCCAGTCCGCCCATGCGCTGCTGGGTGACCTCGGCAATCTTGTTGACGGCGTCGTTGAACGCGGCCGCGACCAGATCCTCGGCCATCTCGGGGTCGTCGGCGAACAGCGCGCGGTCGATGCGTACACGGCGCACCTCATGGCGCCCGCTCATGCTGACGCTGACCACGCCGCCGCCGGCGCTGCCGGTGACTTCGATCCGGGCAAGCTCATCCTGCGCGCGCTTCATCTCCTCCTGCATGCGCTGCGCCTGCTGCATCATCTGGGCGATCTGGGCCTTCATCATGGGTTGGACTCCGGGGTTCGAATGCTTTGCGGCAGGACGCGGGCGCCGAAGTCGCGCTTCAGCGCCTGCACCAGCGGATCGTCCTCGATCGCGGCGGCGGCGGCGGCCTGGCCGTCGCTGCGCGCGCGCTCGGCACGTGCGGCGGGACTGGCCGTGATTTCCGCATCGGCGGCGACGAAACGCACGCGAACGCGGGCGTCGCCCATCGCCGCGCCGAGCTTTTCCTCGAGCTGGCTGGTGAACGGTTCGCCAACCAGCTGCAGATCCTGCGCCGGCAGCGCCAGCACCAGCACGTCGCCTTCGCGGCTGCGCAGCACGGCATGGCGGGCCAGCTGGCCGAGCGCGCCGCGCAGACCGGCGCGCTCGATCAGCGCCTCCCAGTCCAGCGGATCGGATGACACCGGCGGTGCTGACGCGGGCGATGCTGCCGGCGTGGATTCGTGCTCGACTGGCGCCGTCCGCGCAAACGCCGCCGGCGCGGTGCCGTGCACTGGGCCATGAACCGGCGCCGCCTCGCTGCGCGCGCCCTCGGGCTGGGGCCGGAAGGCCAGCATACGCAGCAACGCCATCTCGAAGCCGGTGATCTCGTCCGGCGCCAGCGGCAGGTCGCGACGACCGCTGACGGCCAGCTGATAGCAGAGCTGCACGTCCTCGGGCGCCAGCCGCGCGGCCAGCGCATCGAGCACGGCATCGGCGGATGCGTCCTCACCGCGGAAGCCGGGCACCAGCTGGCGCAGTTGCACGCGATGCAGCAGCGCGGCGAGGTCGTCGAGCACGCCGCCGAAATCCGGCGCGAAGGCTTCGATGCGCGCCGCTTCGGCCATCAGCGCGGCGCCGTCGCCGCTGGCGATCGCCTCGATCAGGCCGATCACCTCGGCGCGCGCGATGGTGCCGAGCATCGCGCGGACCTCGCCGTCGCGCACCGCACCGCCGCCGTAGGCGATCGCCTGATCCAGCAGCGACAGTCCGTCGCGCAGCGAGCCGTCAGCGGCGCGCGCCAGCTCCGCCAGCGCTGCGGGCTCGAAGCTGACCGTCTCGGCCGCGAGGATGTGCCGCATCTGGCCCTCGATCTGTGCCGGCAGCAGCCGCTTGAGATTGAACTTGAGGCAACGTGACAGCACCGTCACCGGCAGCTTCTGCGGATCGGTGGTCGCCAGCAGGAACACCACATGCGGCGGCGGTTCCTCCAGCGTCTTCAGCAGCGCGTTGAAGGCGCTCCTGGACAGCATGTGCACCTCGTCCACCAGGTACACCTTGTAGCGGCCGCGCGTGGGCGCGTACTGCGCGTTCTCGATCACCTCGCGCACGTCA
>JAJYMF010000034.1 GCA_021787175.1 Pseudomonadota bacterium
CGGCGCGCCGGCCACTGCGGCCCGCCGTTACGCGATCGCCGCGGCTTCCGGCGCTCGCGTGCGTGGTTCGCGAACCGCGCAACGGCGACGAAAGGTTGCATAGACTTATGGCCAGAATTCTGATCGTCGATGAGGGTAGCATCAATCGCCGTTTCGTCGCCGTGCTGCTGCGCAGTCACGGCCACCAAATATTCGAGGCGAGCGGCGCCGATGAAGCGCTCGATCTGGTGCGCGCCAAGCGACCGGATCTCGCGCTCGTCGACGTACTGATGCCGCGCCTGGAAGGTTGTCGATTTGTACTGGGTCTGGGCGTCGATGCAAGCGTGCGCGGCACCCGGGTGATATTGCGCGTTCCGGACCATATCGCGGCGCAAGCCCGCGCTTTGGCGCAGGCGCTTGGTGTCGAGCTCGCGCTCAAGCCCGCCAGCCCCGAGCTGTTACTGGCACTTGTCAACTCGAGCCTGTCCGGTCCGGCGCGCCGGCCGGCGCCGGCGGAGGACGAGGAAAGGGCGCTTGAATCATTTGTGCGCGAAACCGTCTATGCGCTGCAACAGCATGCCAGCGACACGGAAAGACAGCGTGCGCAGCTGGAACGGCGCGTGGCGAGCTACGACGCACGGCTTGAATTGACACGGTCCGCCCTGGACGAGGAAATCAGGAAACGGTTATTGGCCGAACTGGAATTGAACCAGGCTAACAGCAAACTGCACTACAACGCGATGCGCGACGAATTGACGGGTTTGTATAACCGGCGCTATCTGAATGAATCGCTCAAGCGCGAAGTAAGCCGCTCCAGACGTACCGGCCGGCCTTTCGCCGTGATGATGATCGATGTCGACGATTTCAAACGGTTTAACGACACGCTGGGACATGCGGCCGGCGATGCTGTGCTGCGCGCGATCGGCGAGTATCTGACTTCGTCGTCGCGTGGCGAGGATATTGTGTGTCGCTACGGCGGCGACGAGTTCGTGCTGCTGATGACCCAGGCTTCGCAAATTACCATGCGCGAACGAGCGGAAGTGCTTTGCCTGGGTGCGCGCAGCCTGCAGGTCGAGCTCGAAGGCCACAGCGTCGGACCGGTCAATGTGTCGGCGGGCGTGGGTATATTTCCCGATCACGGGGACAGCAGTGAGCAGATTGTGCAAGCCGCCGATGCGGCGCTGTTGCGCTCGAAACGGTTCGGGCGCGGTCGGGTCGCGATCGGCGGCCGCGCAATCGGGTAAACGCGCAGGTCAAGCGAACTTTGTGGCGCCCGAGCAGGGCCGCTTAGTCCGCGGCGGGTTTCTTCGCGAGTCCACCGACCGCCGGGTACCGCGGCGCGGGCGCGCCATCTTGTGAATGGGCTCCCGGGTGGCTTATTGTGCAAGGGAATCGCAGCATTGTTGCCAGCGCCAGGCATCGGCACACATCGCGTCGAGGTTGCGCGCGGCTGTCCAACCAAGCAGCGCCTGGGCACGCGCGGGATCGGCCCAACATTGCGCAATGTCGCCGGCGCGACGGCCGACGATGCGGTAGGGCACCGGCCGGCTGCTCGCGCGCTCGAAGGCAGCGATCATTTGCAGAACCGAATAGCCGCGCCCGGTGCCGAGATTAACCGTGAGCAGACCGCCTTTCCGATCAAGATAGTCAAGCGCGGCAATATGGCCTTGGGCGAGATCGACCACGTGGATATAATCGCGAACGCCTGTGCCATCGGGCGTTGAATAGTCGTTGCCGAAAACCTTCAGATGGTCGCGCTTGCCTGCTGCGACCTGGGCGACAAAGGGCATCAAGTTGTTCGGGATGCCCTGCGGATCTTCGCCGATCAGGCCGCTGGCGTGCGCGCCCGCGGGATTGAAATAGCGCAGCAGGGCGATGCGCCAGTCCGGTTCCGCTTGGTGCAGATCCTGGAGCATGTACTCGATGATCAGCTTGCTGCGGCCGTAGGGATTGGTGGCCGAGCGCGGAAAATCTTCACGGATCGGCACGCTCGCCGGATCGCCGTACACCGTTGCCGACGACGAAAACACCAACGTATTAACCTTCGCTCGCACCATGGCCGCGAGCAATTCCAGCGTGCCGCGCACATTATTGTCGTAATAGGCGAGAGGTCTATTCACCGATTCGCCTACCGCCTTGAGACCGGCAAAATGAATCACGGCGTCGATATGGTGTTCGGCGAATATCTTGTCTAGGACTGTGCTGTCACGCATGTCGCCGCAGACGAAGCGGGGCCGGGTGCCGCAAATTCTCTCCAACCGGTCGAGCACACTTTCGCGGCTGTTGCAGAGGTTGTCGAGGATAATGAAGTCGCGGCCCGCTTCGCTGAGTGCGACGCAGGTGTGGGAGCCGATAAAGCCGGTACCGCCAGTGACGAGAATCATTGCCGTAGAATCTAGATCGTTTGCGAAGTTGTGGATTGTGCCAGATGTTTTGCAAAGGGGGGAAGCAGATGACGCGGCGCGGTGGGCAACCCGTGTTCAGGTCGCGCAGGACGGATGATGCGGGCGTCGATATGACTCTTTTCGAAATTGAGTGGAGAGCGGTAATCGAGTCCCGAGTGACGCCGACGCGGGTTGTACCAGCCCTCGATACAGGTGAACAGCGCCAGCCGCGCTTCGGTCTTGGTCTTGAAGCTGGGCCGGTGTCTTGCCCGCTTGCCCCCGCTCGATCATCTGTTGGCGAAATGCCAACGGGTCCGGCGTCCGGCTCCCTGGCATCGTTGATTCCTTTCGTTTCCATATGCATCATGTATCC
>JAJYMF010000422.1 GCA_021787175.1 Pseudomonadota bacterium
GTCTGATCGGCTGTCGGCTCCGTCCGCAGCGTGTGGCTCTGCACTCCTTGAGCGCAATCCACGGTACTGCGGAGGCAGGCCTCTCGGGCCCGCGCGGCGACCATGTTGTCTACTCAGCGCATCGATTGAACGCAACTTGGTATGAGACGCCCGCTGCTCGAGGTCCGTACCGCGGCCGACTCACGCCGCGCGATCGATCTGGCGCGGCAGCGATTCCAGCAGCAGCGCGCGCCGCTCGTGCAGCACGGCCAGTTCGGCGGCTTCGCGCGCCAGCGGGTCTGCGCCCGCGGCGATGCAGCGTTCGGCCAGGCGGCGCCAGATGGCGGCCTGTTCGCGGTGATGCGCGGCGGCGCGGCGGATGCGCAGGGTCATGGCGGCACTCCAGCGATGGCAGCGCAGCATGCGCGCTCCGCTTTGCAGACGTGCGCCGCAGCCATGACCGCGCAGTGACGGACGTTCAGCCGCGCCGCCGTCCCAGCAGCACCGGCAGCAGGGCCAGCAGGCTGAGCGCGCCCAGCGGCAGCAGCACGTGCGGTTCCAGGAACAGTCCGAAACCGATGTGCCGACCGGAGCTGATGGCGCCGGAAAGACCGGCGCCGACCGCGGTCTCGAACACCAGCATCAGCGTGCCGCCGCCGGCGGTGGCGGCGAGGAACAGCCATAGCGGACAGCGCAGCCAGGCCAGCGCCAGGGTCACGCCGCCGAACGGGAACACCGGCACCAGGCGCAGGAACAGGGTGTAGCTCAGCGGATGCCGCTGGAAGCCCGCGCGCAGACGTTCGGCCAGCGCCGGGGCCGCGCGCTCGCCGGAGCCGAAGGCGTAGCGGCTGGCGAGAAACAGCAGCAGCGATCCGAGCGTCAGGCCGATGCTCGACAGCAGGCTGCCCTCGGCGATGCCGAACAGCATGCCGCCGCCGAGGATCACGAACAGGCTGCCGGGAATGCCGGTGGCGATGCTCAGCGTCAGCGCGCCGACGTACAGCGCGCGCGCCAGCCAGGGCGATGCCGCAGCCAGCTGGTGCAGATGCGCGTGCTCGGCGGCGAGATGGCGCGGATCGAAGTTCCGCAGTGCGCCCGAGCTGACGAGAACCGCGCCGGTGACGATCAGCAGCAGCAGCGGGAGCAGGGCGCGCAGGCGTCGCATCGGTCAGGAGTGCGGCAAAAGGTGGGCAAGCATAACCGGTCGCCGCGGCATGATCAGGCGTGCGGCAGCGCCAGCACGGTGATCTCCTCGCGATCGTGATAGAGCTGGCGCGCGCGCAGCTCGACGCCCGGCACCGCGTCGCGGATCAGATCCAGGCACAGCCGGACCTCGGCGAGCCGTTTCTTCATCGGCAGCTTGAGATTGAACAACGCGCGCCGGCAGCGGCGTTCGCCCAGCCACGCCGCCATCAGCGCGGCGATCCGGCGCGGTTGTTCGACCATGTCGCAGACCAGCCAGTCGACCGGCTTCGCGGGACGGAAGCGGAAGCCGTCCTCGCGGCGGTGCTCGACCAGCCCCGAATCGAGCAGCGCGCGGTCCATCGGTCCGTTGTCCACCGCGGTCACCCGCAGCGCGCGGCGCACCAGCTGGAAGGTCCAGCCGCCCGGCGCGGCGCCGAGGTCCACCGCGGTCATGCCCGGGCGCAGCCAGCGCTCGCGTTCGCGCTCGTCCAGCAGCACCAGCAGCGCCTCTTCCAGTTTCAGCGTCGAACGGCTGGGTGCGCCGGCCGGAAAGCGCAGGCGCGGAATGCCACCCACGTCGGGCGCGGCGTCGGCAGGTATGGCAGCGGCCAGCAGCAGGCTGTCGCCGGCCAGCAGCAGCACGTGCAGGCGTCGTGGTGCATCCGCATCGAGCAGACGCGCGCGCTGCAGCGTGACGCGCAGCGGCGGCGCCAGGCTGCGGGCGAGGCCGGCCAGCTCGCGACCGCCGTCGCTGTCGGGATGCTCGATGACGAGGTCGCCGAAACGCTCGCCGCGCTCCGTCAGCGTCGCGACCAGCGGCCCGATGCGATCGACCGGATCGAGGCCCTCCAGGCGTGCGATCAGGTCCAGCGCCTGGCGCGCGAAGATCAGTCCGTTCCAGCGCGTTGCCGTCGTCAGTGCGCCGGCGTCGGCAGCGTCGTGCAGGATGAACTCGGCATAGCCGCCGGATTCGCGGGCGCGGGCGTAGCCGGCGAGCCCGGCTTCGCGCGCGGCCTGCTCCAGCTCCTGCACGCATTCGCGCTCGAAGCCCGGCCGGCACAGCGCCAGACGGCCGCAGATCGGCGAGACGACGGGCGCGTTCAATACGTCGCGCCGGCCGCGGCGGCGTAGGCCGCGAGCACCGCGCAGGCCTCGTCGCGGCGCAGGTCGCGCCGGACCGCGATGCCGCGGCGTTGCAGCTCGCCGATCCAGTCCGCCGGCAGCGGACCTTCGTCGAAGGCGGTCAGGCGCATCACGTCCTCGCTGCGCGCGCCGATCAGCAGTTCATCGACGCCGGCCCAGAACGTGGCGCCATAGCACTGGCAGCAGGGCTGCGTGCTGGTGGCCAGCACCACCCGCAGGCCGTCCTCGTTGAGGCGATGGCGCGCCAGCCGTCCCTGCGCGCACATGAAGGCCATCATCTCGGCGTGGGCGACCGAGCAATTCTGCTCGATCACGCGATTGACGCCGATACCGAGCAGGCGTCCGGCGCCGTTGAACAGCGCGGCGCCGAAGGGGCCTCCGGTGCGGCGCTCGACGTTGTGCCGCGCCAGTTCGATCGCCAGTGCG
>JAJYMF010000054.1 GCA_021787175.1 Pseudomonadota bacterium
GCATAGACGGTTTCGGCGAGGGTCGTCCGCTCGCGCGGGCCGAGCGAGCGGTGGTCGCGGAAGTAGCGGGACACCACCGCGTCGGCGGGGTGGTCGAATTTCAGGGTCAGCTTGACGAGATCGGCACAGGCGTCGAGCAGGGCTTTGGGATGCATCCGCCGATTGTCCCATTGCGCCCGCGCCGCGCGGGCCTCAGAGCGTGGCCAGCAGCCGGGCGATCGCGCGCGGATAGATCAGGTGTTCCTGCGTCAGCACGCGCGCGGCGAGCGACTCGGGCGTGTCGTCCGGCAGCACCGGCACCACGGCCTGCTCCAGGATAGTCCCGAAATCGAGCTCCGCCGTCACCTGGTGCACCGTCGCTCCCGAGAAACGGCAACCCATCTCGAGCGCGCGCCGGTGCGTGTGCAGTCCGGGGAAAGCCGGCAGCAGCGAGGGATGGATGTTGAGCAGCCGGCCTTGGTAGCGCTGCACGAAACCGGGCGTGAGGATGCGCATGAACCCGGCGAGCACGACCAGCGCCGGCCGGTGGCGGTCGACGACGTTCGCCAGTTCCGCGTCGAAGGCCTCGCGGCTGGCGAACTGCCTGTGATCGAGCACCTCGGTGGCGATCCGCTGTTCGCGCGCGAAGGCGAGCCCGCCCGCCTGAGCGCGATTGCTGATCACCGCCGCGACCTCCGCGCCGTGGCGCTCGCGCCAGCCCTCGCGCTGCGCCGCCCGCACGATCGCGGCCATGTTGGAGCCCCCGCCGGAGATCAGAATGACGATCTTCTTCATGTCCGCCGGATTATCCCAGCCATGCGCCTGCGCCCCCTCGCCCCCATCGAAGCCCGCGTGCTCGGCACGCTGATGGAAAAAGCCCGCACCGTCCCCGACAGCTACCCGCTGACGCTCAACGCCGTCGTGGCCGGCTGCAACCAGAAGACCAGCCGCGATCCGCTGATGAACGTCAGCGACGCGCAGGCCCAGGAGGCGCTGGATTCGCTGAAGGCGCTGACGCTGGTGTTCGAATCCAGCGGCGGCCGCGTCGCGCGCTGGGAACACAACTTCCAGCGCGCCGTCGGCGTGCCGGAACAGTCAGCCGTGCTGCTGGGGCTGCTGATGCTGCGCGGGCCGCAGACCGCGGGCGAGCTGCGCATCAACAGCGAACGCTGGCACCGCTTCGCCGACATCTCGTCGGTGGAGGCGTTCCTGGAAGAGCTGCGCGATCGCTCCGGGGAGAAAGGCGGGCCGCTGGTCGTGCTGCTGCCGCGCGCGCCGGGCATGCGCGAGCAGCGCTGGGCCCACCTGCTGTGCGGGCCGGTGACGGTGGAGCAGGCGTCGGCCGCAGCGGCGAACGGCATGCCGCGCGATGCGCTCGAGAGCCGCGTCGCGGCGCTCGAAACAGAGGTGGCCGCGCTGCGTTCTGCACTGCAAGACGTGCGCGAACAGCTCGGTTTGTCGCAACCCGGACAAGCCGCCTAGTCCCTCGACAGACATAATCGCGGCAACGTTTCGGAGATGTTCCATGGAT
The DNA here is from genome assembly GCA_021787175.1 of Pseudomonadota bacterium. Lineage (GTDB taxonomy): Bacteria > Pseudomonadota > Gammaproteobacteria > Xanthomonadales > Rhodanobacteraceae > Metallibacterium. Next base: position 1,511 of record JAJYMF010000054.1, read on the forward strand.
CTTGCGTTTACCCCCGAAGAGCAGCAGTTTCGCCAGGACATCCGCGCCTGGGTGCGCGAGAACCTGCCCCCCGAGATCGCGCACAAGGTCCACAACGCCCTGCGCCTCACGCGTGAGGACATGCAGCGGTGGGCGAAGATCCTGGGCAAGAAAGGCTGGCTCGGCTACGGCTGGCCCAGGCAGTTCGGCGGCCCCGGCTGGAATGCCGTGCAGCGCCACCTGTTCGAGGAAGAATGCGCGCTCGCCGGCGCGCCGCGCATCGTGCCGTTCGGCCCGGTGATGGTGGCGCCGGTGATCATGACCTTCGGCAACGCCCAGCAGCAGAAGCGCTTCCTGCCCGGCATCGCCAGCGGCGAAGTGTGGTGGAGCCAGGGCTACAGCGAGCCGGGCGCGGGCTCCGATCTCGCCTCCCTGAAGTGCCGGGCCGAGCGCCGCGGCGACAAGTACATCGTCAACGGCCAGAAGACCTGGACCACGCTGGCCCAGCACGGCGACTGGATCTTCTGCCTGGTGCGCACCAGCACCGAAGGCAAGCCGCAGACCGGCATCTCCTTCCTGCTGATCGACATGAAGTCGCCGGGCGTCAGCGTGCGGCCGATCTACATGCTCGACGGCGAGCCCGAGGTCAACGAGGTGTTCTTCGACAACGTCGAAGTGCCCGCCGAGAACCTGATCGGCGAGGAGAACAAGGGCTGGACCTACGCCAAGCACCTGCTGTCGCACGAGCGCACCAACATCGCCGACGTGAACCGCGCCAAGCGCGAGCTCGAGCGCCTCAAGCGCATCGCGAAGTCGGAAAAGGTCTGGGAGGACCAGCGCTTCCGCGACGAGGTCGCCAAGCTGGAAGTCGAAGTGGTCGCGCTCGAGATGCTGGTGCTGCGGGTGCTGTCGGCGCAGCAGTCCGGCAAGAACTCGCTGGACATCGCCGGCCTGCTGAAGATCCGCGGCAGCGAGATCCAGCAGCGCTATTCCGAGCTGATGATGATGGCGGCGGGCCCGTACTCGCTGCCGTGGATCCGCGAGGCGATGGACGCCGGCTGGCAAGGCGAGTTCGTCGGCGCGCCGTACATCGCTCCGCTGGCGGCGACGTACTTCAACATGCGCAAGACGACGATCTACGGCGGCTCGAACGAGGTGCAGCGGACGATCGTTTCGCAGACGGTGCTCGGCTAGCTGACACCCCAACAGCCGAACGCAGAAGCCGCAAAAGTTTCGCAAA
>JAJYMF010000329.1 GCA_021787175.1 Pseudomonadota bacterium
GGCGATCTCCTCGGCGGTGACCTTGTCCTGCAGCAGGGTGAACCCCCGGTGCTCGGCCTCCTGCGCGGCTTTCAGCTGCTTCTCCAGTTCCGGCAGCCGGCCGTACTGGATCTCGCTCATCGCCGCGTAGTCCTGGCGCCGCTGCGCGGCTTCCAGATCCAGACGCGCCTGCTCGATCTGCTCCTTGATCCGGGTCGCGCCCTGCAGGCTGGCCTTCTCGGATTTCCAGACCTCGTCGAGATCGGAGAACTCGCGCTCGAGCCGGGCGATCTCGGCCTCGAGATCGGCGAGGCGCTTCTTCGATTCGCTGTCGTGCTCCTTCTTCAGCGCCTCGCGCTGGATCTTGAGCTGGATCAGCCGGCGCTCCTTGCGGTCGAGTTCCTCGGGTTTCGAGTCGATCTCCATGCGGATGCGGCTGGCCGCCTCGTCCATCAGGTCGATGGCCTTGTCCGGCAGCTGGCGGTCGGCGATGTAGCGGTGCGACAGCGTCGCCGCGGCGACGATCGCCGGGTCGGTGATCTCGACGCCGTGGTGCACGGCATAGCGTTCCTTGAGGCCGCGCAGGATGGCGATGGTGTCCTCGACGCTGGGCTCGCCGACGAACACCTTCTGGAAGCGCCGCTCCAGCGCGGCGTCCTTCTCGACGTATTTGCGGTACTCGTCCAGCGTGGTCGCGCCGATGCAGTGCAGCTCGCCGCGCGCCAGCGCCGGCTTGAGCATGTTGCCGGCGTCCATCGCGCCCTCGGCCTTGCCGGCGCCGACCATGGTGTGCAGTTCGTCGATGAACAGGATGATCTGGCCCTCGTTCTTGGCCAGGTCGTTGAGCACGGCTTTCAGGCGCTCCTCGAACTCGCCGCGGAACTTGGCGCCGGCGATCAGCGCGCCCATGTCCAGCGCCAGCACGCGGCGGCTGCGCAGGCCCTCGGGCACCTCGCCCTTGACGATGCGCTGGGCGAGGCCCTCGACGATCGCGGTCTTGCCGACGCCGGGCTCGCCGATCAGCACCGGGTTGTTCTTGGTGCGCCGCTGCAGCACCTGGATGGTGCGGCGGATCTCCTCGTCGCGGCCGATCACCGGGTCGAGCTTGCCGCTCTCGGCGCGCGCGGTGAGGTCGATGCAGTATTTCTCCAGCGCCTGGCGGTTCTCCTCGGCGCCGGCGTCGTCGACTTTCGCGCCGCCGCGCAGCTGTTCGATCGCGGCTTCGAGCGCGGCGGTGGCGGCGCCGGCGGCCTTCAGCGCCTGCCCGCTGGCGCCCTTGTCGTCCAGGCAAGCCAGCACGAACAGCTCGCTGGCGATGAACTGATCGCCGCGCTGCTGCGCCAGCTTGTCGGTCAGGTTGAGGATGCGGGTGAGGTCGTTGCCGGCCGTGACGTTGCCTTCCTGGCCGCTGACCTGCGGCAGCTTGTCCAGGGCCTCGCTGAGGCGCTGGCGCAGCGTCGGTACATTGACGCCGGCGCGGGTCAGCAGCGGCGCGGTCGAGCCGCCCTGCTGGTCGAGCAGGGCGAGCAGCACGTGCGCCGGCTCGATCAGATTGTGGTCGCGGCCCACGGCCAGCGACTGCGCGTCGGCCAGCGCCTGCTGGAAACGCGAGGTCAATTTCTCCATGCGCATGACGGGTGGCCCCTGCAAGAAAGAGCGGCATTCCGCCGCCGATGTGCGAAAGATGCGTCCCCGACGTGCCGATTCAAGCGTCCGCGCGGTTGCGGGAGCTGCGGCAAAGCGTCCCCGCGCTCGCAGCGACGGTGAAGCTTCGAGCCGCATCGCCGCGCAGATCCTTGGCGTCGCTCAGGGTGACAACTGCGTTGTCATCTGGAAGCTGGACCCCTCGCTGACGCTCAGGGTGACAACTTCGTTGTCATCTAGAAGCGGACCCCTCGCTGACGCTCAGGGTGACAACTTCGTTGTCATCCTGAGGGCGCAGCCCGAAGGATCTTCTCCGCGGGAGCCGTCCCGAAAAATGGAACGCGGCCGTGGGGAAGGCCCTTCGCGTCGCTCAGGGTGACAGCGGTTTGATCTTCGCGTGACTCAGGGCGACCAACGCGACCGAAGGGAGTCCCTTTTCGGGGCGACCGAAGGAAGTCCAGAGGAGAAGTCCCCAAGGGATGACAGCAGGAGTACGCGCGCCGCGCATCGCGTCCCGCCAGACCGCCATCGCGCCCGCGCGGGACTTGCTCGGAGGGCCCCCAAGGCCTGCCATAATCAGGGCATCGCCCCGGCACGCTGCCCATGAACGACGCCAGCCGCATCATCACCGCCGACGCCACCCAGGAGGATGCGGCGGTCGAGGCCTCGATCCGCCCCAAGCGGCTGGCGGACTACCTCGGCCAGCAGGCGGTGCGCGAGCAGCTGTCGATCTACATCGAGGCGGCGCGGCGGCGCGGCGGCGCGCTGGACCACGTGCTGATCTTCGGCCCGCCCGGGTTGGGCAAGACCACGCTCAGCCACGTCATCGCCAACGAGCTGGGCGTCAACCTGCGCTCGACCTCCGGCCCGGTGCTGGAGCGCGCCGGTGATCTCGCCGCGCTGCTGACCAACCTCGAGCCGCGCGACGTGCTGTTCGTCGACGAGATCCATCGCCTGTCGCCGGTGGTCGAGGAGGTGCTGTACCCGGCGCTGGAGGACTTCCAGATCGACATCATGATCGGCGAGGGCCCGGCGGCGCGCTCGGTCAAGCTCGACCTGCCGCCGTTCACCCTGGTCGGCGCCACCACCCGCGCC
>JAJYMF010000359.1 GCA_021787175.1 Pseudomonadota bacterium
GAAGGCGGCATGTGCCGGATTCAGCTTGCTTTCGTCGAGGCCGGCGAACTGGCCTTCCCTTCCGCAGCCAGCGCAGCGGGCGCGCAAACCCTGCTCGCCGCAGACGGCATGCAGGAACTGGCCATCGGTGAATTCGCGGAATCGTTCTCCCTTGATGGCATGCCGGCCTGGGTGAGCGCAGATGCTGTGGCAATGGCAACCGATATGCTCGATACGCTGGAATCCGCGCTTTCAACCGGCGTGCTGGCAAATCCGGTCGGCGCGCTGCAATCTGAACTCGGCAGCCTTCTGGCCACTCCGGCAAGCTATGCCCAGCGCGTTTTCGGCCTGTTCGCCAAGGGCGCTGCCATCGTGCAGTCGGTAAACCGGTTCGCGGACTTCTCCACACTGAACTTCGCGCGCGCCTTTTCTGCGGTTCGCAGTTATGCGCTGTTTGGTAAATCCAGCCGACCGGCCGTGCTGACGCCATCCAGTAAGCGCATGTACGACAATCGTGACGCGCTGGCTGTGCTGACGCGCCGCGCCGCGCTTGTGCAGGCCGCGGGCATGACGGCTGCGATGCCGCTGCCAGTCTACGATGACGCCGCATCCATGCGCCGCGAACTGTTATCTGCACTCGACGTGGAAGCGGCCGACGCGACCGACACCACCTACGCAGCCATCATCGACCTGCGTGCCACCGTGCACCGCGACATGACGGCGCGCCTGCGCGATGCCGCCAGGCTGCGCGAGATCATGCCGCGCGAGATCTCGCCCGCCATCGTGCTGGCCTATGACCTCTACGAAGACACGGCGCGCGAGTCGGAAATCATCGCCCGCAATCGCATACGTCATCCTGGCTTCGTCCCGGTCGAGCCGGTCAAGGTGTTGTCTGCATGAGGGATGCAGTCACCCTGCGCGTCAATGCCGTTGATTTCGGCGGCTGGAAAGAGGTGGAAATATCGGCAGGCATCGAGCGCCAGGCGCGCGACTTCCAGCTGGCGGTTACCCAGCGCTGGCCCGGCGAAACCGACATCCCGCGCCGCATCAAGCCCGGTGATGTCTGCGAGGTCTGGATTGGCCAGGATAAGCTGCTGACGGGCTACGTTGACGCCACGCCCATCCGCTACGACGCCACGCAGGTCAGCGTCGGCGTGAGCGGGCGCAGCAAGACCGCAGACCTGGTGGACTGCTCAGCCGAGCACAAAACCGGCCAGTGGCGCGGCGCGAAGATCGAGCGCATCGCGCAAGACCTAGCGAAGCCATACGGCGTCGAGGTCATCGCCGAGGCCTCGACCGGCGGCAAGATTGCCGATCACCAGATCCAGCCAGGCGAGACAGTGTTCGAGTGCATCGACCGGCTGCTGACGATCCGCCAACTGCTGGCCACGGACGATTCCGCCGGCAGGCTGGTTTTCATCAGTGCCGGCAGCGGCGGTCGCGCATCGACCGCGCTCAAGCTCGGCGAAAACATCAAATCAGCCGAGGCTGGCCTCGATTACAAGGACGTATTCGGCCGCTACACCGTCCGTGGTCAGCGCAGCGGAGACGACTACGATAGCGGTAGCACGGTGTCCGAGTCCGCAAAGACCGTCACCGATGCCAATGCCAGCCGCTACCGCAACCTGGTCATCCAGCAGTCCGGGCAGGCCGACAGCGCCATCTGCGCGGATCGCGCGCGCTACGAATACCTGTACCGCAAAGCCAAGGCATTGGAGACGGTCTACACCGTGCAGGGATGGCGGCAGCAGGACGGCAGCCTGTGGCTGCCCAACCAGCTGGTGCGCGTGATCGACCCGGTGATCGGCTTCGATGACTGGCTGCTGATCGTGGAGGTCTCCTACAGCTTGTCGGATGCCGGGACGATCAGCACGCTCAAGGTCGGGCCGGTCGACGGCTACATGCCGACGCCTGAAGCAGCGAAGAAGGAAAAAACCAAGAAGTCCGGTGGCGGTGATTCCTGGGCAGACGTGAAGGCGGCGAAATGAGCGAACGACTGATGGCGCGAATGCTGGCGCCGCTGGCGCGATCTGTCGGCAACCTGCTGGCGCGCGGCACCGTGGTGCTGGCGAATTCGGCGGGGAAGATGCAGAGCCTGCAAGTCCGGCTGCTTTCCGGAGAGGCCAAGGACGGGGTCGAGCATTTCGAGCCTTACGGCTTCACGTCCGCACCGCTGTCGGGTGCGGAACACGTGACTTTCTTCTTCGGCGGAGACCGCAGCCACGGCGTCACCGTCGTTGTCGCCGATCGCCGCTACCGACTGCAAGGGCTGCAATCGGGCGAGGTCGCGCTGCACGACGACCAGGGCACGCGCCTGGTGCTCAAGCGCGGCGGCATAGTCGAAGTCGTTGCTGCCGTCAAAGTGCGCATGGTGACGCCGCTGCTCGAAGTCACCGGCGAGATCAAGGACTTGTGCGACGGCACCGGCAAAACGATGAGCGCCATGCGCAGCACCTACAACAGCCACACGCATCCAGGCGATAGCGGCGGCACCACCGGCACACCGAACCAGGGCATGTAAATGAGCTTCTCGCAAGACCTCAGCCTCACCGTTGACGGCGTGGCGATCGACACCGGCATGGTGCCGGACGACAAGCTGGTACGCGCCGCCATTGTCAGTCTGTTCACCTGGCGCCGCGCGAATGCGGATGACGTGACGGACGGACAGAAGATGGGCTGGTGGGGCGACACGACCGCCGAGATCGCAAACGACAGAATCGGCTCGCGCCTG
>JAJYMF010000273.1 GCA_021787175.1 Pseudomonadota bacterium
TCGGCATCAACGGCGTGGGCGGAGGCTCGTTCTTCACCAACGCGGTCAACACCCGCACGCGCGGCGTCGATGTGGTGGGTACCTATCCGGTGCAACTCGGTGACAGCAGCACGCTGAAGTTCACCGGCGGCCTCAACTACAACAAGACCACCATCCTCGCGATCGCGCCCAATCCGCCGCAACTGGGCCTGGCCGGGCTGGTGCTGCCGGTGATCGACCGCCCCAACCAGGGACGCATCACCGTGGGCACACCCAAGGACAAGGCGTTCCTGGCCGCCGACTGGAGCCTGGGCAGCTGGCGTGTGCATGGCCAGATCACGCGCTATGGCAGCTGGACGATCTACGGCAGCACACCCACCAGCGACCAGACTTTCGGTGCCAAGGTGCTGCTGGATGCCGCAGTCAGCTATCTGTGGAACGACTGGAACTTCACGGTGGGCGCCGACAACCTCACCAACCAGTATCCCGATCACAACAACAGCTTCAACAATTTCGGCGGCATCCTGCCGTACCCGAACTCGTCGCCCTTCGGCTTCAGCGGGGCCTACTACTACGCCTCAGCGACTTTCCACTGGTAGCCGAACGGAACAACGGTGACACATCTGCGGCCGGGGCAACCCGGCCGCTTTTTTCACGCCGCGTCGCACCCGCCGCGCGGGCTCAGGCCGCCGCCTCGACCCTTGCAGTAAAGGCAAGCTCGCCGCCCTTCACATCCACCGCGACGGTGTCGCCGGGCTGAAAGCGCCCTTCCAGGATCAGACGCGCCAGGGGGTTTTCCACCTGCTGCTGTATGGCGCGCTTCAGCGGCCGCGCGCCGAACACCGGATCGAACCCGACGTTGCCCAGCAGGTCCAGCGCCTTGTCGCTGATCTCGAGCTTGAGCCGGCGCTCGGCCAGGCGTTTTTCCAGATAGCCGATCTGGATGCGCGCGATCGAGCGGATCTGCGCTTTTTCCAGCGGCCGGAACATCACGATCTCGTCGAGGCGGTTGATGAACTCGGGGCGGAAGTGCGCCTGCACCACGCCCATCACCGCGGCCTTCATCTCGGTGTAGGCGGCCTCGCTGTCGATGCCGCGACCGGCGATCTCCTGGATAAGCTGCGAGCCGAGGTTGGAGGTCATCACGATGAGCGTGTTGCGGAAATCCACGGTGCGGCCCTGACCGTCGGTGAGGCGACCATCGTCCAGCACCTGCAGCAGCACGTTGAACACGTCCGGATGCGCCTTCTCGACTTCGTCCAGCAGCAGCACGCTGTAGGGGCGACGACGCACGGCCTCGGTCAGATAGCCGCCCTCCTCGTAGCCCACATAGCCGGGCGGCGCGCCGATCAGCCGCGCCACCGAGTGCTTCTCCATGAACTCGCTCATGTCGATGCGCACCATGGCGTCTTCGGTGTCGAACAGGAAGCCGGCCAGCGCCTTGCACAGCTCGGTCTTGCCGACGCCCGTGGGGCCCAGGAACAGGAACGAGCCGCTGGGCCGGTTGGGATCGGACAGCCCCGCGCGCGAACGCCGGATGGCGTCGCTGACCGCGTGCACGGCCTGGTCCTGGCCGACCACGCGCTGGTGCAGCGCGTCTTCCATCTGCAGCAGTTTCTCGCGCTCGCCCGCCAGCATCTTGGACACCGGGATGCCGGTCCAGCGGCTGACCACCTCGGCAATTTCCTCGGCGGTGACCTTATCGCGCAGCAGCGTGAGGCTCTGATGCTCGGCCTCCTGCGCAGTGGACAACTGCCGCTCCAGTTCTGGGATGCGCCCGTACTGGATCTCGCTCATGCGCGCGTAATCCTGGCGCCGCTGCGCGGCCTCCAGATCGAGACGCGCCTGTTCCAGTTGCTCCTTGATCCGGGTGGCGCCGTGCAGCGTGGCCTTCTCGGCCTTCCACACTTCATTGAGGTCGTCGAACTCGCGCTCCAGCTTGCCGATGTCGGTTTCCAGATCGACCAGACGCTTCCTCGATTCGGCGTCTTTCTCCTTCTTCAGCGCCTCGCGCTGGATCTTGAGCTGGATCAGGCGCCGCTCGAGGCGATCCAGCTCCTCGGGCTTGGAGTCGATCTCCATGCGCAGGCGGCTGGCGGCTTCGTCCATCAGGTCGATGGCCTTGTCCGGCAACTGACGGTCGGCGATGTAGCGGTTGGACAGCGTCACCGCAGCGACGATGGCGGGGTCGGTGATCTCCACGCCGTGGTGCACGGCGTAGCGCTCCTTCAGCCCGCGCAGAATGGCGATGGTGTCCTCGACCGAAGGCTCGCCCACCAGCACCTTCTGGAAGCGTCGCTCCAATGCGGCGTCCTTCTCGATGTACTTGCGGTATTCGTCCAGCGTGGTGGCGCCGATGGCGTGCAGCTCGCCGCGCGCCAGCGCCGGCTTGAGCATGTTGCCGGCATCCATGGCGCCCTCGGCCTTGCCGGCGCCGACCATGGTGTGGATCTCGTCGATGAACAGGATCACCCGGCCTTCTTCCTTCGACAGCTCGCTGAGTACCGCCTTCAGGCGCTCCTCGAACTCGCCGCGATACTTGGCCCCGGCCAGCAGGGATCCCATGTCCAGCGCCAGCACGCGCTTGTCGCGCAGGCCCTCGGGCACCTCGCCGTTGACGATGCGCTGCGCCAGGCCCTCCACCAGCGCGGTCTTGCCCACGCCGGGCGCGCCGATCAGCACCGGGTTGTTCTTGGTGCGCCGCTGCAGCACCTGGATGACGCGGCG
>JAJYMF010000073.1 GCA_021787175.1 Pseudomonadota bacterium
GGGCGCTGGCGGCACTGGCCGCGCAGGCGCCGCTGTCGCGCGATCTTGCCGACATCCTCGACCGCGCGCTGGCGGTTTGACACCCAATTGCGTGCAATCGATGCGCTGGGTAGCCCGGATGGAGCCTCGTGAGGGCGCAATCCGGGGCCGTACCCAGCCTGATTCCCGGATTCCGCTGCGCTGCATCCGGGCTACGCGGTGTTCGTGTCTTGATCGCGAACGGGTCTGACCGGATGCGGCGGCGGCGCGGCAGTTCCTGACCTCGAAGGTTACAAAAAGTGAACCCCGCACCGGTCGGCCGCGGGGTTCGATCAGGGGCGCGCCGGATCATCCCTGCTCCGTCGCGCAAGCGGGCCTTCCCTGACCCGCAGGAATCCTGCCTTGGAATCAGGACCCCGGTGAATGCGGTCGGATCAGGCCTGCAGGCGCGTCAGCGCATCGCTGAGACGCTGCTTGCGGGCTTCCAGCTCGGGAATGTGGCGTACCTGATCGTCCTGGTCGGCCTGCTGGCGCAGTACATCCAGCACCATCTCGACGCGGCCGAGTTCGATCATCAGGTCGTGGCGCATGAACAGCGGATTGAAGCTCTGGGCGGCGGTGGCCATGGTCGGTTCCCTCTGCATGGTTGAATGTGTTCTGGGTAATGCATGCGCCATGCCAAACACGGGAATTGCGAAGAGCATCACAGACGGCGCAGCATCGGGTTGCAGGCTGACGCGGGCTGTCGCAAGGTGACCGAACCCGACAGGCGTTCCCGCAGCGGCCCCTCTTCTGGCGCCCGGCACCCGGTCATACCGGATACCCCCTGTTCCTGTGACCCGCCGGGCGCCAGATCCACCCGCCGCAAATAAAGACGGCCCGGGCAAGCCCGGGCCGGGTGCGTCCTCCCGCCGGCGTGCGACCGGCCCCTGAATTCCGGTCTCAGCGCGCTCGCATGCGCCTTGCGCCGGCGGGAGTGCGGGAGAGGTTTTGCAGAATCCGTGCCACGCCGATTCCGCGGCGCAACAGCGATCCGGGCTTAAACTGGCGTCTGACCAGGTGCGCTCGTGGCAGCCATCGCCAGACGATGGGCAAGACGCGTCGGCCGCCGTCGCAACTTAGGTTTCCGGCTGTCGTTTCCCGAGACCCTTCGCTGCGCTCAGGGTGACAATAGGGGCCGCCCCGGCTTCGAAGCGCGCGCAAGACGACGCGCCCTCAGGCCTGTCATCCTGAGGCGCAGCCGAAGGATCCGGCTCCAGCGGCAGAAACGCCACCTGCAGAAGCTTGCCGCGAGTATCGACATGGCCTTGTCATGAACGTGAGATCGAAGCCATGAACGCAGCAGAGTCCCATGACGCCCATCGTGATCGGCAGCGGGCGCGCGGCGCCAGCCGCGAGCGCCCGAGACAGGATGTCGAGGGCCGGGTGACCTGGCGAGGCCACGAGGGCCGAGCCTGGTCACCGCCGTGGCCGCCGCTGTCGAAACCCAGCAGACCCAAGCACCATGCACACTCATCCTGAAACCTTTGATGTGATCGTGGTCGGCGGCGGCCACGCCGGCACCGAAGCCGCCCTCGCCGCGGCGCGCGCCGGCGCGCGCACCCTGCTGCTGACGCACAGCATCGAGACGGTCGGGGCGATGAGCTGCAATCCGGCCATCGGCGGCATCGGCAAGGGCCATCTGGTGCGCGAGATCGACGCGCTGGGCGGGACGATGGGCATGGCCGCCGACCGCGCCGGCATCCAGTGGCGCACGCTCAATGCGTCCAAGGGGCCGGCGGTGCGTGCCACGCGCTGCCAGGCCGACCGCGCGCTGTACCGCGCGGCGATCCGGCGCATCGTCGAGGCGCAGCCGGACCTGCAGCTGTTCCAGCAGGCCGTGGACGACCTGATCCTCGAAGGCGATCGCGTCGCCGGCGTGGTCACGCAGATGGGCCTCGCGATCCGCGCCCGCACGGTCGTGCTGACCGCCGGCACCTTTCTCGCCGGGCGCGTGCACATCGGCCCCGCGCAGTACGCGGCAGGGCGAGCGGGCGATCCGCCGGCGACCACGCTGGCCCGGCGCCTGCGCGAGCTGCCGCTGGGCGCCGATCGCCTGAAGACCGGCACGCCGCCGCGCCTCGACGCGCGCACGGTGGATTTCGGCGTGATGCAGGAACAACCCGGCGACGATCCGCTGCCGTGGTTTTCGTATCTCGGCAGTGCCGCCGAGCATCCGCGCCAGGTCAGTTGCTGGATCACCCACACCCGCGAGCGCACGCACGACGTGATCCGTGCGGCGCTGGATCGCGCGCCGCTGTACAACGGCCAGATCGAGGGCGTCGGCCCGCGCTACTGCCCCTCGATCGAGGACAAGGTGGTGCGCTTCGCCGACAAACCCTCGCACCAGATTTTCCTCGAGCCCGAGGGCCTCGACAGCGGCGAGCTGTACCCCAACGGCATCTCCACCTCGCTGCCGTTCGACGTGCAGCTGGAACTCGTGCGCTCGATTCCGGGCCTGGAACAGGCGCACATCACCCGTCCGGGCTACGCCATCGAATACGACTACTTCGATCCGCGCGGACTGCAGCCGTCGCTGGAGACCCGGGCCGTCGCCGGGCTGTATTTCGCCGGCCAGATCAACGGCACCACCGGTTACGAGGAGGCCGCGGCGCAGGGTCTGATCGCCGGCCTCAACGCCGCGCGCGCAAGCAAGGGCCTCGAACCGTGGACGCCGC
>JAJYMF010000426.1 GCA_021787175.1 Pseudomonadota bacterium
GCTGACTATGCCCAGCGGCATCGGCCTGGAAGCAGCTGGGGTGGTCGAGGCCGTGGGCCCCGGGGTGAGCAATGTCAAGAAGGGCGATCGCGTCGCCTATGCCGCGCCGCCGGTCGGCGCCTATGCCGAAGTGCGCCTGATGACCGCCGACCGCCTGGTGAATCTGCCCGATGCGATCTCCTTCGATCAGGGCGCGGCGATGATGCTGCAGGGCATGACGGCGCAATATCTGCTCAAGCGCACCTACAAAGTCCAGCCGGGCGACACCATCCTGATCCATGCGGCCGCGGGCGGCGTGGGCCTGATTGTGTGCCAATGGGCGAAGGCGCTCGGCGCAACGGTGATCGGCACCGTCGGCTCGGACGAGAAGGCGGCGCTGGCGCAGGCGCACGGCTGCGACCATGCAATCGTATATACGCGCGAGAATTTCACCGAGCGGGTGAAGGCGATCACCGGCGGCGCGCTGCTGCCGGTGGTGTATGACTCCATCGGCAAGGACACCTTCGTCGGCTCTTTGGACTGCCTGCGCCCGATGGGCATGATGGTGAGTTTCGGCAATGCTTCCGGACCGACGCCGTCGTTCGACTCGAGCATGCTCGCCTCGCGCGGTTCGCTGTTTTTCACGCGGCCGAGCTTGATGCATTACACCGCCAAGCGCGACGACCTGGTGGCCTCGGCCAAGGACCTGTTCGATGTCGTGCTGTCGGGCAAGGTCAAGATCGAGGTGCGCCAGCGCTACGCGCTCAAGGACGCGGTGCAGGCGCACCGCGATCTGGAAGCGCGCAAGACCACCGGTTCGACGCTTTTGATCCCTTAGATCCGGCTCGTCCCGGCGCCGTGGCGGCCTGGGTCCTGCGGGTATAGGGCTACAATTCGTCCATGGCATTGGACAGCAGCGACATAGAGGCAAGGAACAGCCGCGCGAGCGAGTCCTGGCTGCGCCAGCGCATCGCCGTGGCAGCGACCGTGACGCCGATCACAACCGGGGATGGCCATCTGTGGCGCCCAGCCGAGGAACTGCGGCCGGCGGCAGTGTTGGTGCCGCTGGTGCGGCGCGACGCAGGACTCACCGTCCTGTTGACGCAGCGCACCGACCATTTGTACGACCACGCCGGCCAGATCAGCTTCCCCGGCGGCCGCGCGGAGGCGCACGACGATTCCGCCGCCGCCACGGCTCTGCGCGAGACGTTCGAGGAAATCGGGCTGCCGCACGCGCTGGTCGAGGTGCTGGGCGAACTCCCCGAATACACGACGGTCACCGGCTACCGCGTCACCCCGGTGGTCGGCCTGGTGAGCTCGCCGCCCGCGCTCAGGCTGGACGCATTCGAAGTCGCGGAGGCGTTCGAGGTGCCCTTGGCGTTTTTTCTTGATCCGGGAAACCATCAGCGCAATACGCTGCAGTACCAGGGCCGCACCCGGCATTACTATGCGATGCCCTATGAACAACGCTATATCTGGGGTGCGACCGCCGGCATGCTGATGAATCTTTACGCCTTGCTGACGGCGTAAGGCTCTATTTTCGCTTCGCCCTCGCCTTCACCTTTGCCTTCGCCTTCGCCGGCGCACGCGCCACCGCACGCTGGTACAGCCTGGCGAAATTTTCCAGAGAATGGATGTGGGCGCAAATCCTGCCCATCCCTCCCTCCTCCAGCAGTGCCTTGAGCCTGCCCGGCGGCAAGGCCTTGAGCTTTTGCTCGTCGATGCGATGCATGCCCTGCAATTTAAGGGCCGGCGCCTCGTTCTGCGTGACCTGAAAGCTGAAAGGGGCCAACAGGTCCAGCTGCGCGAACAGCCGCACCCGGTGCGCTTTCTGCAGCGGCTCGACTGCGCCGTAGCCGAAAGGCGGCGTGAATTTCGGGGCGGCTTGTTTTCTCGCAGGCATGATTTTCCTTATGCCGCGTCGGCAGCGGCGGAGTGCGTATAATATCGCGATGGCCCGCCTTCGCCCGCGATTCCCTCTGCGCCAATGAGCCTCATCTCCCTGATCATCGCCTTGCTGCTCGAGCAATGGCGGCCGCTCGCCGATCGCAAATACCTGGTGTCCCGGGCCGTGCGTTTCGCCGATTTCCTGCAGCAGCATTTCAACGCGGGCGAGCGCGCGCACGGCATCATCGCCTGGGTTCTGGGCGTGGTGCCGGCGATGCTGCTCGCGCTCCTCGCCTATTACCTGCTGTTTCGCCTGTCGCCGCTGCTGGCGCTGGGCTTCAACGTGCTGATCCTTTACGTGACCATGGGATTTCGCCAGGTCGGGCATTATTTTACCGACATTCATTGGGCGCTGAAGAGCGGGGACCTCGAGCGCGCGCGCGCCATCCTGGGCCAGTGGCGCGGCGCGAGTTGCGAGCGGCTGACTGCGGAGGAGGTGGCCCGCCTTACCATCGAGGAGGCCCTGGTGGCCTCGTACCAGCATGTGTTTGCGGTGGTGTTCTGGTTTGTGGTGCTGCCCGGGCCGATCGGCGCGATACTCTACCGGATGTCGGCGTTCCTGCATCGGCGCTGGGCCGAGAGCGGGGACAACGAACTCGCGGCTTTCGGCGACTTCGCCGGCCAGGTGTTCCGCCTGCTCGACTGGGTGCCGGCGCGGCTGACCGGAATCGCGTTTGCCGTTGTCGGCGACTTCGAAGATGCCGCCTATTGCTGGCGCGCGCAGGCAGCGAAATGGCCCGACCCTTCCCTGGGCGTGGTGC
>JAJYMF010000122.1 GCA_021787175.1 Pseudomonadota bacterium
GCTGCATCATCTCGAGAACTATATGCTCACCCCTACGGCGTACTCCAACATCAAGTAAGCAGGGGCACGGGCATGTGCCGAGAAACCAAGCGCGGGGCCGCCTCGCGTTGGCCCGAGGAAGGGAGAAACCGGCGTTGATGCACAGCATCGCAACGGTTCTCGCCTCAATCGTGTCCGCGCCGCTGTTGCTGCTCGGCGCGACCGTGGCTGTGACCTGGGAGCCCGACCGCCCGCTGTCCGAACTCAAGCTGCGCTGGGCGCCGCCGCCGTCGACGTTCGTGCAGGTGCAGGGCATGAGCGTGCATCTGCGCGACGAGGGCCCGCGCGGCGATCCGCTTCCGCTCGTGCTGCTGCACGGCACCTCGTCCAGCCTGCACACCTGGGACGGCTGGACCGAGGCGCTCAGCCCGAAGCGGCGCGTGATCCGCTTCGATCTGCCCGGCATAGGTTTGACCGGCCCGGCGCCGGACGCGGACTATCGCATCGAGCGCTACGTGCAATTCGTCGTCGCGATGCTCGACTACCTGGGCGTGCCGAACTGCATACTGGCGGGTAATTCCTTCGGCGGCCAGATTGCCTGGGAGACCGCGCTGGCGCAGCCGCAGCGCGTGCAAAAGCTGATTCTCGTCGATGCGGCCGGCTACCCGTTCCAGCCGCAGTCGATCCCGCTCGGGTTTCTCATCGCCAGAATACCGCTGCTGAACCGCATCATGGAGTACACGCTGCCGCGGCGCGTGATCGAATCCAGCCTGCGCAACGTCTATGGCGATCCGCATAAGGTTACGCCGCAGCTGGTGCAGCGCTATTTCGAGCTCACTTTGTGCCCCGGCAACCGGCGCGCGCTGGCGCAGAGGTTTGCGCAGGCGCCTGCCGGCATTCATCCCGAGCGCATCCCGGCGCTGCAGACGCCGACCCTGATTTTATGGGGCGGGCGCGACCGGCTGTTGCCGCCGGCCGATGCGGACAGGTTTCATCGCGCTATCGCCGGCAGCCGCCTGATCGTATTCGAGCAGCTCGGGCATGTGCCGCAGGAAGAAGACCCTGCGGCCACTGTGGCCGCGGCGCAGCAATTCATTTCCTGAGAGCCGGCCTCGCGTCCAAGCAGGGCGCAAGTTCGCGCGCATGCGCTCGCGCCGATTTTTGCGGCTGTTACGCCCAGCGCGTAGACTATACTGAAAATACGCAGATGTTTCCCGTGCATTGCCCGGTTCGGGCCGGCGCCGGGACAGGGAAAATCCGCGGCTTCGGGGCGCAGCGTCGTTCGTGGCAGGCAGTTGGCGAGAAGGCGATTCATGGATCACGTTTTGATCGTCGAGGACCACGAAGAGAACCGCAATCTCCTCGCGCTGCTGCTCAAGGTAAACGGCTACCGGGTGACGGCGGCTGGCGACGGGCTGGAAGCGCTCGCCGCGGCGCGGCGCGACCTTCCCGACGCGATCGTCTCCGACGTGCTGATGCCGAAAATGGACGGATTTGCGCTATGCCGCGCCTGGATGCAGGATGCGGCGTTGCGCCGCATTCCGTTCATTTTCTACTCTGCCACTTATGTGCGACCGGACGACGAGCAATTCGCGCTCGCGCTGGGCGCGGTGCGCTATTTGATCAAGCCGGTGGAGGCGGAGGTGTTTCTGCGCGAGCTGCGCGCGGTGCTGCAGCAGTGGACCGGCCGCCCCGCGCCGAGCCCGCCCGCGGTCCTGGACGAGGCCACCTCGCATGCGCTGCATGAGGCGGTGCTCGCACGCAAGCTCGAGGACAAGATGGCACAGCTGGAGCAGGCCGAGCGCAAGCTGCACGAGAGCGAGCAGCGATTCCGGCGCATGTGCGACAGCGTGCAGGATGTCTATGTCGAGGCGAGCGCCGACGGAACCATCCTGGAGATGAGCCCCCAGGTCGCGACCCTGTCCAAGGGGCAATACAAGCGGGAGGATCTCATCGGCACCTCGGTGGACACCTTGTATGCCGATGCCGGATACAGAAACCGCATTCTGCAGGCGATCAAGCAGCGCGGCCGGGCTATCGACATGGATTCAGTGTTCAGGAACCGCGACGGATCCCTTATCCCATGTTCGGTGTCGGCGATGATCGTGCGCTGCGCCGACGGTGAACTGCGCACCGTCGCCACGCTGCGCGACATCACCGAGCGCAAAGCGGCGGAAAGCGAAGCGCTTGCCTCTGCGTCCGGCTGCCGTGAGTTGGTGGAGCAGTTGTTCGTCGGGATATTCGTTGCGGCAGAGCAAAAGCTTGCCTATTGCAATCCCTGCTTTGCCCAGATTCTCGGCTACGCCTCTGCAGCCGAGTTGATAGGCAAGGATCTGCTGTCGATTCCAATCGAACAGGACGTCGCGGCCGTGGCCGAGAGCCTGCGCCGCGTGTTCGAGCAGGAGGCGGGGCCGGTCAGCCGGAGCTTCTCCGCCCTGCGCAAAGACGGCTCGGTGATCGAACTCGAATTGCAGGGCATGCGCAGGACCTACCTCGGCCGGCCGGCATTCATCGGCATGGTGCAGGACCTCTCCGGCAAGAAGCGCGCTGGGTAGCGCAGATGACCGTCGCCCCGGGCGCCGGAGAGCACTGGACAGGAATTGAGCAAGGTCAAGGTGCCCCCTGCTTGACGTACTAGTCTGGGTGCAGACGGCGCGGAGCGACTGCGCCGGCCGGTCATGTCATGCGCATCCACAGGCTC
>JAJYMF010000247.1 GCA_021787175.1 Pseudomonadota bacterium
GATCTGGATCGATCCGAAAAATCCGCGCCGCATCATCCAGGGCAACGACGGCGGCGTGTATCTGTCACAGGACGCCGGCAAGCACTGGCGCTACCTCGACAACCTGCCGATCGAGCAGTTCTACCAGGTGGCCGCCGGCACCACGCAGACGCCCTACCTGCTCTGCGGCGGCCTGCAGGACAACAACGCCTGGTGCGGCGCCTCCAGCGACTACCGCCGCGGCGGCGTGGTCGGCTACCAGGACTGGTTCGACGTCGCCGGCGGCGACGGCCAGTACGTGGTGCCCGCGCCCGGCGACGCCAGGATCATCTACGCCACCACCGACGACGGCAACGCCACGCGCTACGACCGCGCGACCCGTCGCTCGCGCTCGATCAATCCCTACCTCAACGACATCCTGGCCGGGTCGCTGCTGTCCGGCAAGCCGATGGCCGAGCAGAAATACCGCTTCAACTGGACCACACCGATCGCGGTGTCGGCCACCGACGCCAACGACATCTACCTCGGCGGCAATGTGGTCTTCCACAGCACCGACGGCGGCCGGCACTGGACGGTGATCAGCCCCGACCTGACGCGCGACGTCAAGGCCAAGCAGGGCGCCAGCGGCGGCCCGGTGACCAAGGACATGTCCGGCGCCGAGACCTACGACACCCTGCAGTCGCTGGCGCTGTCGCGACGCAATCCGCAGGTGCTCTGGGCCGGCAGCGACGACGGCCTGGTGTGGGTCACCCGCGACGGCGGCGCGCACTGGAGCAAGGTCACGCCCGACGGCGCACCGCAGTGGGCGCGCGTGTACCACGTGACCGCTTCGCCGTTCCATGCGGGCACCGCGTACGCGGCGTTCGACGCCCACCTGCTCGGCAACGACCGCGCCTACGTCTACCGCACCACCGACTACGGCCGGTCCTGGCAGCGCATCAGCGCCGGCCTACCCGACGCCTCGGTGCTGGTCGTGCGCGAGTCCCCCGACCAGGCCGGCCTGCTGTTCGCCGGCACGATGCGCGGCCTGTATGTCTCGCGCGACGACGGCGCGCACTGGCAGCCGCTGCATGCCAACCTGCCGCGCGGCGTGGCGGTGTTCGACCTCACCTTCGTCCGCGCCAGCGACAGTCTGGTCCTGGCCACGCACGGCCGCGGTCTGTGGGTGCTGGACAACCTGCGTCCGGTCGGGGCCTACGCCGAGGCCGACGCCAAGGCGCCGCTGCACGTCTTCCCCGCTGCACCGGGCACCCTGCTCCACGCCAGCCACACCAACGGCGTCGGCCCCAGCGCCTATCGCGCGGCCAACGCGCCCAGCGGCGCGGTGATCAGCTACACCCTGGCCAGGGCGATCAAGCCGACCGCCGCCGAAAAGGCCGCGCACCATACGCCGGTCAAGATCGAGATCCGCGACGCCGGCGGCCGGCTGATCGACACGCTCTACGGCCCGGCCAAGGCCGGCGTCAACGAGACGGTGTGGAACCTGCGCTACAAGGGTCCGGTGAAACTGAGCCTGCTGCCGGGCAAGGGCGGCGCGCTGTTCGGCAGCCAGTTCGGTCCGGCGGTGCCGCCGGGCGACTACACCGCGAGCGTCACCGCCGCGGGCAGCACGCAGACCGTGCCGGTGCGCGTGCTGGGCGATCCGCGCTACCGCGTCGATCCCGCCGTCAGCCGCGCCAACACCGCCGAAGGACTGGCGATGCGCGGCGAACTCTCGGCGGTCAACCGCGTGCTCAACCGCGTGGCGGCCATGCGCAAGGGCCTCGGTGCCGTGCTGGCGCGCAGCCGCAGCGACGCCGCGTTCGCGCGCAGCGACGCCGCGCTGATCGGCCAGGCGAAGACGCTGGACAAGCAGCTGGGCGACTTCGAGGACGTGCTGTGGAATCCGCACACCCAGCACGCGGTGTCCGAGGATTTCCTGCGCCACTACACGCATCTGCACCAGCACGTGGCCACCCTGTACGGCCTGACCGCGTCCGCCTGGGATCAGCCGCCGCGAGCGCAGGTGCGCGCGCTGGTGGCAGCGGATCATGCGCTGATCGAGCAGATGCTGGCGCAGTACAACGGCAGCCTCCTCGACCGCGTCAAGACATGGAACCAGGCCGCCTACGCCGCCGGCGTCGCGACCCTGCCCACCGGCGCGCCGGTGGCGATCCGACCGGTGCCGCCGCTGCCGCCGCTGGCGACGCCGGCCGGCAGCGGCGCCTGAGGGAGGCGGTGAAGGCCGGGTTTCTGCTGCAGTCCGCAGAGCCGCCAAACCGGCGACGGGTCCGTGGCATCTTCGAACGGCGGGCCGCGGGGCTCGCCGCGGGCGGCCGTCCGCAGCGAACGCCGCAGCCTGCCGGCAAGCCATGACTACAATGCCGGCTCCTTCAGCGCGTCGAGACCCTCCATGATCTTCCGTCCGCGTCGGTCCCTGCACCTGGCCACTGCTCTGCTGGCCGCCGCGGCCAGCGGCAGCCTGCAGGCCGCCACCGCAGCCATCGCCGCCGCCACCGAGGCGCGCGTCAGCGCGGTCCTGAAGACACTGGAGCAGGCGCGGCCTCTCGAAGGCGTGGCGATCGCGCCGGACGGCCGGCAGCTGGCGTGGGTGACGAAGACCACGCACGGCGCGCGGATCACGATCGCAGCCCGCGACGGCGCGCAGCCGCGCACGATCGCGCTGCCCGCCGCGAACGGAAACTGCAGCGACAGCGATGTGACCTGGTCGCCGGATGGCCGCACCCTGGCCTTTCTTTCCAACTGCGCCGCGTCCGGGACGCGGCAGAGCAACATCGACCTGCTCGACACCGCGGATGCGCATGCGTCGCCACGCCGCCTGACCGATCTGCAGGGCTATGTGCATGCGCTGGCGTGGGCGCCGGATGGTGCGCGCATCGGCTTTCTCTACGTGCCCGGCGATACGCATCGGGTCGGCGCGCTGGCGGCGACCAGGCCGCAGGTGGGCGTGATCGGCGTCGCGGGCGTGGCGCATCAGCGCGTCGCCAGCGCCGACGTGCGCAGCGGCCGCGTCAGCCTGCTGACGCCGGCGGCGCTGTTCCCCTACGAGTTCAGCTGGTCGCCGCACGCGCGCCGCATCACCTACGCCGCCGCGCCGCCGCCGGGCGACGACAACTGGTGGATCGCACAGCTCTACGTGCAGGACGCGCAGCCCGACGCCAAACCGGTCGTCGTCGTCGATCCCGACACCGTCGCCGGCCCGCTGCACGGGCTGCAGATCGCGCTGCCGCGATTCTCTCCCGATGGACGCGATATCGCCTTCATCGGCGGCCTGATGAGCGACCAGGGCGTGACCGGCGGCGACATCTACCTCGCCCCGGCGAGCGGCGGCGCGCCGGTGAACCTCACCCCCGGCATCGGCATCACGCCGTCGTGGCTGACCTGGACCGGCGCCGACCGTCTGCTGGTGTCGTCCTTCGCGGGCGGCTCGACGCGGCTGTCGGGCTTCGTGATCGCGCGCGATGCGCAGGGCCGGCCGCTGGCGCGCGAGCACGACCTCGCCACCGTGCCCGCGGCACTGACCGCCGGCACGGCGATGTCGTCGCTGGCCGTGGCCGCCAACCACCGGACGATCGCCTTCGTGCGCAGCACCTTCAGCGAGCCGCCGGAAGTCTGGACCGCCGCGCTGGCCACCGACGCCGCCGGCACGCCGATCCGCCTCGACGCCATGCATGCGGTGACCCGCATCAATGCCGGCATCCGGCCGCTGTGGGGCCGCGCCGAGTCGGTGCACTGGATGAACCAGGGCTTCCACGTGCAGGGCTGGCTGCTGTACCCGGCCGGCTACGATCCGCATAAAAGCTACCCGCTGATCGTCTCGGTGCACGGCGGCCCCAGCTATGCGGTGCAGCCGCGCTGGCCGGGCGTCGGCTACGGCGGCGCGCCGCTGTCGGCGATGGGCTACTTCGTGCTGTTCCCCAATCCGCGCGGCAGCTTCGGCCAGGGCGAGGCGTTCACCCGGGCCAACCGCAAGGACTTCGGCTACGGCGACCTGCGCGACATCCTCGCCGGCGTCGATGCGGTGGAAAAGCGCGTCCCGGTCGACGACCACCGTCTCGGCCTCACCGGCTGGAGCTACGGCGGCTTCATGACCATGTTCGCGCCGACGCAGACCCGGCGCTTTCGCGCCGCCGTCGCCGGCGCCGGTCTCTCCGACTGGCTGAGTTACACCGGCGAGAACTCGATCGACCAGTGGATGACGCCGTTCTTCGGCGCCTCGGTCTACGACGATCCGGCGGTCTACGCCAGGAGCTCGGCGATCAACTTCATCAGGCAGGACAAGACGCCGACGCTGCTGGTGGTGGGCCAGTACGACGCCGAGTGCCCGGCGCCGCAGTCGTTCGAGTTCTGGCATGGGCTGAAGGCGATGGGCGTGCCGACCGAGCTGGTGGTCTACCCCGACGAGGGCCACGGTTTCGTCGATCCGGCGCACCGCCGCGACGTGCTGGTGCGGGCGCTGGCGTGGTTTGCCCGATATCTGCCGCCGAGTGCGGCACCGGCCAGGCATTGATCCCTGCGACGGATACCGCTCATGCGCGTCAACAGCCGTAGCGGACAGCCCTGCGCATCATTCCCGGACTGAACTGGCGGTTTCGCGGCGGAACACGTGGAGCGACACCAGAATGCCCGCCATCGGCACCAGCGTCATGTAGAACGCGTGGCTGCCGCCGATGTGGGTGAACAGGAAGGCGACGATGAACGAGCCCAGCGTGCCGCCCAGCGCCGAGAAGACCACGATCAGGCCGGTCATCGCGGCGTGGCGCTCCTTGGGCAGCGCGCTCAGCATCACCGAGTTGATCGCCGGGTAGATCGGCGCCATCAGCAGGCCGATCAGCGGGAACACGTAGGCCACGAACGGCGCGTTCAGCCAGGTCACGCCGGGCCGCAGGTGCACGTGCGCCGCCAGCGGCAGGATCACCACGACCAGCACGATCATGCCGACGAGGCAGCCGCTGAGCAGGGCATACCAGGAGACCCGCCGCAGCACGTAGCCGGCCAGCAACCGGCCCAACGCCAGCGATCCGGCGTAGATGCTGGCCATCTGCACGCTCATCGCCGCCGGCAGCTGCAGCACCTGGCGGTTGAAGGTCGGCAGCCAGGTACCCAGCCCCTGCTCGATCAGCACATAGAGGAAGATCGAGACGATGAAGGTGTAGATCATCGGCCGGGTCAGCAGACGCAGCATGTCGGCGAACGCGCCGCCCGTGCCCGGATGGCTTGAACGCGCCGCGGATTCATCGAGCCGGGCGATGCCCAGCATCACGATCACCAGGGCACAGGCGCCGGCCAGCACCCAGTAGACATGCACCCAGACCAGGCGTGCCGGTGCCACGGGGTCGATGAAGGCGCTGAACAGCCAGTAGCCGCTGAGCACGCCGACCATGAACAGGCCTTCGAGCACGTTCATCAGACTGGCGTGGCGCCGGGCGTCGGCGGTGAGCAGTCCGATCGAGGAATAGACGCTGACCTTGACCAGCGCGAAGGTCACGCCGATGGCCACGAACAGCAGCTTGGCGGTGCCGAAGCCGGGATCCAGCGCCATCAGCACGCAGGCGGCGCCCACCAGCCCGTGGCCGAGCATCATCGCGCGGCGGTAGCCCAGCCGCGGCAGGTAGGACGCGGTGACGAAGGACACGCCGGCGATCGAGAAATCCTTGCAGGCCTCCAGAATGCTGCCGCTCTCCTTGCTGATGCCGAAGCTGAGAATGGATTGCAGGATCACCGTGCCGACGCTGTTGAGCAGGACGGCGTAGATCATGTAGCTCAGACACAGCGCGGCCAGCATCATCCAGCGCCTCATCGGCGACCTCCCTTCCGCGCCGCGACAGCGTCGCCCGCGGCGCCTCCGGTGATCGCGGAGCGCGTGGGCGCGGGCGTCGCCGCGCGAGGAGGTGTCGCTTGTGCGGAGCGGCGCTGCAGCACCGTCCTCCCGTCGGCATCGCGGCGCACGGTGATGTCGAGGCGCTGGCCGCGGAAGCTGATGTGCCTGAGCGTCAGCGATTTCCAGCCCGGCGGCAGCACCGGCGCATAGGCGCCGACCAGTCCCTGGTCTTCGATGCGCAGACCGGTGAGTCCATAGAGGAGACTTTCCACGAAGCCCGCCGAGGTCGACAGGAGATAGCCCGCGTTGTTGGCCACGGTCTCGGTGCGCACGTTGAACGGCGGCTTGAGGAAGCCGACCCGGTTGCGCCGGATCCACGCGCCCGCGGTCCCGGCATCGCCGAGTTCGGCGGCGGCGACCGCCATCATGACCATCATCATCTCGTTCGGGTCGTTGCCGTGAACCTCGAGTTCGCGGAGCTGAAAGGCGAAGTCATTCCTGCGCACCGGCGGCGACATCGGCAGATCCAGATTCGGATACATCAGCCAGACCAGCGAGGAGCCCATCCACGTGATCTTGTCGTGCGGCACCGAGGCGTCGAAATCGAGATGTCGCTGCTCCGAGTGCGAGAACGGGATGTACATCTTCGCGGCGATGTCCGCCCAGCGCGGGTCGGGTGCGGCATCCACCGCCGCCGCGGCCTCGACGGCGATGCGCAGGGACTTGGCCGCCGCCGCGTTGGTGAACGAATCGTTGGGCACGTCGTCATAGGCCTCGTCCGGCGAGGTCACATGCAGGATCTCGTACCGATCGCGCTTGCGGTCGTAGGTGACCCGGCTGGTCCAGAACTCCGCCACGCCGCGGATCACCGGCCAGCCGTAGCGCACCAGCCAGGCGCGATCGCCCGTGGCCAGGTAGTACTGCCACTGCGCGATCGCGATGTCGGCGTTGACGTGGATCTCGCGTTGCACCCCGTTGGCAAAGTACGGCGTGTTGTCCACGCCGGTCTCGGGATCCGCCTCCCAGGGGAACATTGCGCCGCGCACGCCGTACTGCCTCGCGCGCGCCCGGGCCGCGGCCAGCGTGCTATCGCGGAACATCACGATCGACTTCGCACGCTGCGGATGCAGCAGCAGCAGCGCCGGAAACACCCAGGAGTCGGCATCCCAGAACACGTGCCCCGCGTAGCCCGGCGTCAGCGAACACGCGCCCACCGACCAGGCCGTGTCCGGCGTCGTGCTCGACAGCAGGTAGTACAGGTCCGAGTGCAGCGCTTTCTGCACCCCGGCATCGCCGTCGACCACGATGTCCGCTTTCCACAGCCTGTGCCAGGCCGCGCGGTGCTCGGCCAGCAGCGCCGCGAATCCGCGCTCGCGCGCCGCCTCGGCCCGAGCGGCATCCGCCTGCGCATCGCCGCCCCAGCCTTGCCTCGATACCGCGACGTACTTGCTGAACCGGTAGGTCCGGCCCTGCTCCACGCGCGCCGTCACGTCCAGCGACAGCAGGTAGCGGTTTTTCTCCAGCCGCACCCGCGTCACCGTCAAGCCGTGCGGCAGGCCCAGCGCGACCGCCTCGCCCATACGCAAGCCGCGCACGGCCCGGCCATCCAGCCACAGCATCAGCCGCTTCGCGTCGCCGCCATCGGCCACGATGCGCGTCTGCCCGTAGTACCAGATCGGCGCGCGGTCCGGCGTCGGCACCGGCTTGTTGTCCAGGTTCTGGCCGCTGGCGATCACGGCATCCACCATCTCGGGTCCGGTCAGTTTCGCCAGCGCGAACCGCGGCTCGTGCCCCGACCACAGCCGGATCGGGAACCTCAGCCGCACTTCGCCGTCGAACCGGGGCGTGATCGAAAACTGCGTCGCCGCGAGGTGACCTTCCGCCTGGCTGACGAAGGTCGTCACCGTCACATCGGTGGCTTTGTTCGCGTAGGCAAACCGGTAATGCGTCGTCAGCGTGCCGTCGTGCATGTCCAGCGTCTGCGCGTAATCGGCAAACGTCCTGGCATCCACCGGCGTCGCGTTCAGCCAGCCGCCGCCCGGGTTGTAGTCCACCTCGCTCCAGCCGGGAATCGCCGCCGGGCGCGACACGTCGCCCCGCGTGTAATCCATGAACGCCACCAGGTAGCCCAGGTTGGCCTCGGTACCGCGCACCGACGTCAGCGTCGAAAAATAGCCGTTGGCCAGGTACGACGGAAAATAGGCGCTCCAATTTGCCGAGGTCGCCTCGAGCAGGAAACCGGGATCGGCGGCCGCGTTCACCGGCATGGCAAGCGCGGCGGCGAGCAGGACCGGAGCGGCACGGACGAGGCGGCGGAGTTTCATGGCGACTCCTGGGATCGGCATGGTGCCTTGAGGGCGCGGAAGACGGATCCGGTGCATTGACGGGTCAGGCGCGTCGGCCGTCGGACCGCCATGCCTGCAATCGCGTCAGAAACCGCGGTCCGGAATGGCCCAGTGGGCCACCCGGACCGCGCTCGGGGCAGTGCTGCTTTTTAGAACTTGTACTTGACCTGGAAGTTGACCTCGCGACCCTGCAGCGGGCGCGCCAGGATCACGCCGCCGGAACCCGCGGCGGCACCGAAGATGCGTGAATTGCTCTCGGTCAGGCCCAGGGCGTTGGTGATGTTGGTGCCCTGCAGGCGCAGTTCCCAGTTCCGGCCGACGTCCGCGACCACGCCGAAGTCCCACGTGCTGTAGGTGCCCAGCTGCTGCAGGCCGGACTGGTCCTGCGTGTGCGGACCCACGTACGTGTAGGTCACCCAGGCCATGACGTCGCCCCACGCCGTCGGGATGCTGTAGCTGGGCGTGAACATGTAGCGGAACTTCGGCTGGCGCTGAAGCTGCTGGCCGTTGATCACCGCGCAACCGTTGCCGGTCACCTGGTTCACGTAGGGAATGCAGGCAGCGTAGTGGGTGTAGTGCCCGTCCAGATAGTCCGCGACCAGCTGCAGCCGGAGATGGCGGATGGGCGTGATCGCTCCACTCAGGTTGATGCCCTTGGAGTCCGAGCCGTACAGCAGGGGACTGCCGACCGGGGCACCCTGGGCATTGGTCGGCTGGTACGGCAGGCCGCTGAACTGCCGGTGGTAGACGGTGATGTTGGCGTAGAACAGCGACGACTGGTATTTGAAGCCGCCCTCGAAGTTCTGGACCTTCTGCAGCGGGGGCGTGTTGCCCGTGGTGTTGCCGCGCAGGGCGTTGTCGAAGTCACCGAAGTGGGCGCCGCGGTTGGCGCGCACGTACACGCTCATGTTGTCGGCCAGATCGTAGTTGGCGCCGATCGTCCACGACGGGTGCGTCTTGTTGTAGCGGGTGGTCGAGAAGGTGCCGTTGCACACCGGCACGGAGTTGTTGTAGAGCGTGTACGGATTGTTGTCGAGATTGACGTTCTGCAGGTTGCACACGTTGAGGACGGCGTTCTCGTTCTCGATGCGTCCGGACACGTCGATCAGCCAGCGGCCGTAACGCTGCAGGTCGGAGAGATAGAAGGCCTTGTTGGTCGCGCTGCCGTTCTCGGCGATGTTGTAGGCGCCGTTGTCGAGAAAGCCCTGGTTGTCGGTGAGCTGGTAGGTGTTGCCGCCGTTGACGTAGCTGACCGTGATCGGACGCGCGTTGGGCGTGTTGGTCATCAGCATCTGGTTGCCCAGCGCCCACTTGTCGCTGTCGGTGTAGTGCGCCAGGTACAGGCCGGCGGTCAGGGTATTGCCGGCGAACAGCTGCTTGCTGATGTGGAAATCGTTGCTGGCGTTGGTCAGGTACTTGTGGATGAACCACCAGCCCTGATGGATCACGCTCTGGTTGGGATCGACCGCGCCGCCGCCGACGTAGGTGGCCGTGGCCGAACCCGGGGGCAGCGCGAAGCCGCCGAGATTGGTCGGGATGTTGTACAGCTCGTCGTTCAGGGTGGCCGGATTGGAACCCGAGAACAGCGCGTTGGTATCCATCGTGCCGCGGTCGATCAGGAACTTGTCGGCCAGGCTGATGCCGTTGTCGAAATCGAAATTGATGTTGCCGCCGAAGAAGTTCATCTTCGCGCCGCGGCCGTTGGCGAGATTGGCATTCGTGCCGCCGCCGGGGTAACCGGCCAGGAACACGTGCTGGATCGCGTGACTGTAGTAGGTGCTGGTCAGCGGATCGAAACCGGGGTAGGCGCTGAACTGGTCGGTGCCGTTCTGGATCAGGGGGATCGGGGTGATGAACTGGTTCTTGTCGTTCAGCACGCGGGCATAGAACATCATCGTGCCGTTGTCCATGTCGTGCGACAGCGTGGCGGTCAGCTGGCCGCCCTGGTCGGCCTTGAACTGCGGATTGCGCACGCCGTCGGACGTCCGTGCGAAACCGCCGACGCTCGCGTACCAGCCGTCGGCGAGCTTGAAGCCGTAGAACCCGTCGAGCCGCCACAGGCCCTCGGAGCCGTAGGTCAGGCCGACATCGCCCGAGGGCTTGGCCGTGCCCTGGCGCAGGATGAAGTTGGCGACGGCGCCGATCTGGCCGCTGCCGTAGACCACCGAAGGTCCGCCCTGCAGGATCTCGACGCGCTGGATGGTGTCATCGAGGCGGATGGCCGACGACGTCTCGAAGAACGACAGCGTGGGCATGCCGTAGACCGGCGAACCCATGATCTCGGCGGTGAAGAACGGTGCATCGCCGCCGCCGGGGAATCCGGCGATCTCGATGTTGGCGCCGGTCTGGCCGCCGGTCGATTCGGGCCAGAGGCCGGGTGCGATCTTGAGCAGGTCCGCGGTGCTCACCGGGTTGGCTTCGCGGATCTGTTCGCGGGTCGCCGTGGTGATCGAGTAACTGGCGTCGATCTTGCGCACGCCGCCATAGACCGGCGTGCCGGTGACCACGACCTGATCGAGGGTCTTGACCTCCTTCTTGGCGGCGTCGTCCGTCCGCTTTGCCGCGGCGGCCGCACCTTTTGCCGGCGCGGTGTCCTGCGCGAAGACGGCACCCGACATCAAGGCCGAGATGATCGCTGCGGAAAGCACAGCGCGTGTCATGCATTTGCTGTTCATGGTTTTTCCTCCACCCGTGATTGTTTGCAGTTTTTTGTTTTCGCTACGAACGACCGCACGCTGATCGCGCACGTCATGTCTTCAGTCATCCATGAAGGCCGCCACGTCGAAGGCGGCAATGGCGGGCAATACGATGTCAGCGTCCGCGAGCGCCACCGGATCGCCGATGCCGATCGCCGTCATGCCGGCGGCCCGGATCGCCGCGATGCCGGCGGCCGCGTCTTCGACGCCCAGGCAGTCGGACGGCGCCAGCCCGAGCCCCGCCGCCGCGTCCAGGAAAATCGCCGGATCGGGCTTCGATCGCGCCACCGCGCCGGCATCGACGACGTAGTCGAAGAGTCCGGCGATGCCCAGGCGCTCGAGCAGCAGCGGCGCGTTGCGGCTGGCCGATGCCAGTGCGACGCGCAGACCCGCGGCCCGCACCGATTCGATCGCCGTGCGCGCGCCCGGCAGCAGGCTTTCGGGTCCGAGGCGTTCGATGCGTTCGCGGTAATCGCGGTTCTTGCGCTCCTCCAGAGCGCGCTTTTCATCTTCCGGATAAGGGCGTGAAGCGCGTTCGAGCAGGATCTCCAGCGAGCCGCGCCGGTCGACGCCCTTGAGGCGCTCGGCGAGCGCCTCGTCGAACGGCACGCCGATTTCCTGCGCCAGCCGGCTCCAGGCGGCGCGATGCAGCACCGCGGTGTCGGCGATCACGCCATCCAGATCGAAAATGACGCCCTTGAACCGGCGCGGCCCGACCGTGCCCGCCGCCATGTCGCCGCGATGCGGAAAGCGCAGGGTCTGGCCTGCGTGCAGATGCTGCGGCTTGCCGGCGTGACGGAAAGTCAGCGCGGCCCCGGCCGTGAGGGTGTAGCGGACGCCGTCGCCATCGACCTCGACACGCAGCTGCGCATCGCGCCAGCGCAGGCCGAAGCGGTAGCTCTGCCACGCCGGGGGCAGGCGCGGCGCCAGGGTCAGCTCGCCGTTCGTGACGCGCAGGCCGGCGAAGCCCCAGGTCAGGGCCAGCCAGCTGCCGGCCATCGCGGCGAGATGCACGCCGTGCGCGGTGTTGCCGTGCAGGTTGTCGAGGTCGACGCGCAGGGTGTCGAGAAAGTAGCGGCAGGCCTTGCCGATCTGCCCGACCTCGGCCGCCAATACGGCAAACGTCGACGCCGACAGCGTCGAGTCGTGCACGGTGACGCCCTCGTAGTACTCGAGGTTGCGCTGCTTGGCGGCGCGGTCGACGCCTTCGCCCGCGAGCACCAGCGCCAGCAGCGTGTCGGCCTGCTTGCAGACCTGGTGCCGGTAGAGCGTCAGCGGATGCAGGCGCAGCAGCAGCGGCTGGCCGGCATGGATTTCGCGCCGGATGTCGAGGTGCGGCTTGTCGAGAAAGGCGTCGTCCTGCGGAAAGATCCCCAGCGCCGCGTCGACCGGCAGATGCATGGTCTCGGCGGCCCGATGCCACTGTCGCGGTTCCTCGGCGCCGAGGCCGATGCGCGCGGACAGTGCCGCCAGC
The DNA here is from genome assembly GCA_021787175.1 of Pseudomonadota bacterium. GTDB lineage: Bacteria > Pseudomonadota > Gammaproteobacteria > Xanthomonadales > Rhodanobacteraceae > Metallibacterium. Next base: position 12,316 of record JAJYMF010000247.1, read on the forward strand.
GCATCGGGGTGATCGGCGGCCATCCACTCGGCGACCGCCGCCGCGTCGCGCAGGTGTCGCTGCGCCATGCGGTTGGTGTAGTGGTTGTTGTCGACCAGCGCCGAGTACTCGTCCGGCCCGGTCACCTCGTGAATGCAGAACGCCCCGGCGCGGCGCGGGTTGAAGTGTCCGATCTCGAGCCAGATGCGCGCCGTCTCGAACAGCATCTCGGCGCCGCGCTCGCACAGGAAAGCGTCATCGCCGCTGGCATCGACATACAGGCGGATCGCCCACGCGACGGCAGCGTTGATGTGGTACTGCGCCGAACCGCCGGGAAAATAAGCCGAGCACTCGCCGCCGCTGATGGTGCGCCACGCGTAGAGCGCGCCGCGCGGATGATTCAGCTCGCGCGCGTGCGCCCGGGCACGCTCGAGGGTTCGGTACCGGTACTCGAGCATGCTGCGCGCAAGACCCGGCGCCAGCATCGCCAGCACCGGCAGCATGAAGGCCTCGGCATCCCAGAAGTAGTGCCCCTCGTAGCCTTCGCCGGTCAGGCCCTTGGCCGCCGCCGTGCCGCTGCCGTCCCGCGAAGTCGACTGGAACACGTGGAAGAGATTCAGGCGCAGCGCCTGCTCGATGTCCGGCGCGCCGACGATGGCGAGGTCCGCCTGCTCCCAGAACTCCGCAAGCCGCCGCCGCTGACGCTCGAGGATCTGTGCGTAGCCCTGATCCACCGCCCGCTGCAGCGTCGCCCGTGCCTGTTCGTGCAGGATTGCGGCGGCGGGACCGCCGCCCGGCGCGGACCAGGCATAGACGACGTACTTCTCCAGCACGATCTCGGCGCCGGGCGTCAGCAGGACCGTCGCGGTCTGGGCGACGCCCGCCGGCGTGCGCGACCCGCCATCGAAGCGGAGGCTGGCGTCATCGATGCGATGGCGCTGGGCGCACACCAGATCAATGCCGCTGTGGGCGGTCTGTTCGTGAATCCAGGCGCTCTGCGCATCCCCGCCGGCCTCGACGACGCGCAGGCCGCCGTCGAGTCGCGCGCCGATCCGCGGATCGTCGCCCTGTGCGACGGCGCCGGGGGCCGCTTCGATGGCCGAGTCCAGACTCAGCGGCCCGTGATAGTCGACCGAACGTACGCGGTAGCGCAACGCGAGCAGGCCGGGAGCATCCAGCGCGACGATGCGCTCGGCCGCGATCTCGAGCGTGACGCCGCTGGGCGCGCGCCAGCGCAGCGTGCGCCGGTAACAGCCGTCGCGCAGATCGAGTTCGCGTCGCAGGGCCAGCCACGTGCCGGCGCTCAAGACGACCGGCGTGTCGCCGAGCCGCAGGTGAATCCGCGTGCCGTCCGCCACCGGCACGCGCGTGTCGCTGCTGCGGGCGAATCCCGGGAAGCGCTCGTGATAGTGGATGGACGTGCGTTCCCACACCGAGGCGAGGAAGACGCCCTGACTGGCGCTGTCGTCTTCCTCGAGACCGCCGCGCACGCCCAGGGCCCCGTTGGCCAGCGCGAACAGGCTTTCCGCGTGCCCGAAGCGCGCCGGATCGGTGTCCTCGCTCACCAATCGCCACGGATCGAGCGCACCACTGTCCGCTGCGAGCGCCATGGCGGGCATGTCCATTTCAGACGTCTTCACGCGGCCTCCCCCGAACCGTGGCGGCGAGCCTAAATGCAATTGGTATCGATATCAAGATATCGATACCAATGATGCAACGCACCATGACCGCGAGCATCCGGCAGGCTCTCCGGCAGGCTCGCTGCGCTCATTCCGGTGCTCAGACTTACGGCCGCCGTTGACGCTCGCGACCCACACGAAGAGACTGCATCTTCAAGAGCAACGACCACGCGCCGGACACAGCGGCCCGCGCCGGTCGGCGTTCGACTGGAGCGTCGATTGAGCCGGATCAACACCACGACCGCGGACCCCGCGGGCTCGAACAGCCCCACCATGGCGGACCTGGCCCGCCTGGCGGGCACCTCCAAGATCACCGTCTCGCGGGCGCTGGCCGACAGTCCGCTGGTCAACCCCGACACGCGCGCCCGCATCCAGGCCATCGCCCGGGAGCACGGCTACAAGCTCAACGTCAACGCGCGCAATCTACGGCTGCGCCGCAGCCACACGATCGCCGTCATCGTCGAGATGAAGCCCTCCAGCGACCGTTCGATGCTCGATCCCTATCCGCTCAATCTTCTGGGCGGCATCACCCAGGAGCTGACGACCGCCGGCTACAGCGTGCTGCTGACCACCCGGCATGAAGCCAACGCCGCCGCCGTGCATGCGGCCGACGGCCTGATCCTGCTGGGGCAGGGCGCGCACCAGGATGCCGTACGGCGGTTCGACAAACTGGGGCTGCCGATGGTGGTCTGGGGCGCCCCCTCGAACCGTGATGACCATGTGGTGGTCGGCAGCAACAACCGGCAGGGCGGCGCGCTCGTGGCCGAGCATTTCGTGACGATCGGCCGCAAGCATCCGGTGTTCGTCGGCAACCCCAGCCATCCCGAGATCCTCGATCGCCTCAACGGCTTCGTCGATACCCTGGCGGAGCACGGCATCAAGCCGCTCCTGATGCGGCGCGACGAGTTCACCATGGCCGCCGGCATCGATGCCGTGCATTCCCTGGCCGTCCGCGAGGCCGAATTCGATTCGATCTTCGCCTGCAGCGACCTGCTGGCCATCGGCGCGATCCGCGCCCTCGAGGAATTGGACAAATCCGCACCGCGCGACGTCTCGGTCGTCGGCTATGACGACACCCCGCTGAGTGCCAGCTTCCTGCCGGCGCTGTCGACGGTGCGCCAGGACTGGCAGGAGGGCGGCACCCTGCTCGCTCGCAAGGTGCTGGCCCTGATACAGGGACAGAACGCGCAATCCGAGACGCTGCCGGTGACGCTGGTCCTGCGCGCGACTTGAGCCGGGGCAAGCGCCGGGGCACGGAAGCGATTGGGCGTCCGGACGCCGTACAGATTTTCGACGCGTGGATGGCAC
>JAJYMF010000098.1 GCA_021787175.1 Pseudomonadota bacterium
CCCGCCGTCGCCGCGGCCGCCGATCCACACGCGCTCGCCGGGATCGTGGTCCATGCGCCGGCGGTAGGTGCGGCCGTCGTGCCGGTAGGTGACGTCGTAGTAGGCGGGCGGGCCGCCGCCTTCGTCGCGGCATTCGACGCGGTAGCCCGGACGCGGCGTGCTGTTGGCGGCGATCTCGTGTCCGACCACGCCGCCGACCACCGCACCGCCGACGATCGCGGCGTTGCGGCCGCTGCCGTGGCCCACGGTGCTGCCGAGCGCGCCGCCGACCACCGCGCCGAGCACGGTGGCGCCGGTGGTGTCGGCGCGGCGCTCGACCGGCACCTCGTAGCAGCGCCGGCGCGATCCGGCATAGACCGGCACCACCGCGACCACGCGCGCATAGCCGCCCTCGTCGGCGTCACGATGACGGCCGTGCGACCATGGCGGCGGATCGGCGAATGCGGGGGCGGCCAGCAGAACGAGTGCGGCAAGGGCGAAGGGATTCGGGCGCATCGGGGCATTCCGTGGTGACGGTGCGATCAAGTTAGCACCGTGGCTGGCGTCGTGCAGGCGCGTCGCGACGTCCGTGCAGCGTGCGGTCATCCGCGCCACGCCCGCTGCGGCGCCGGTCGCGGCGCATCGGCACGGGATTCGCTTGACCGCAGCGCGCCATCGGACAAGGCTATGCGCGACGGCGCGAGTGGCACCGATCCGCCCGCGCGGCCCCGCCATCACCGCCCGCCATCGCCGCCGCGCGAGGGGGCTCGCGCCCCGGCGCGGACGGAATGACGGCCTCTTTCGCAATCATCGAAGCGAGGCAGGTCATGTCCCATACCCCGCAACAGATCCGCAACGTGGCCCTGGTCGGCCACGCCGGCGCCGGCAAAACCACCCTGTTCGAAGCCCTGCTGCATGCCGGCGGCGCGATCCAGACGGCAGGCAGCGTCGAGCGCGGCAGCACCGTGTCCGACTTCGACCCGCAGGAAAAAGCACGCAGCCACTCGATCGGCACCGCGCTGGCGACGATCGACCGCCCCGGCTGCCGCCTGCAGCTGATCGACACCCCGGGTTACGCCGAATTCCGCGGCCCGACCCTGGCCGTGCTGGCCGCGGTGGAAACCTGCGCGGTGGTGGTCAACGCCGCGATCGGCATCGAGCACGGCACGCGGCGGATGATGCACTACGCCCGCGAGCGCGGCCTGGCGCGGCTGCTGGTGATCAACCGCATCGACGCCGACGGCGCCGACCTGCCGGGTTTGCTGGCCGCGCTGCGCGAGGAGTTCGGCGCCGAATGCCTGCCGGTGAACCTGCCCGCCGACAGCGGCCGGCACGTGCTGGATTGCTTCTTCCACGCCGAGGGTGCGACCGATTTTTCCTCGCTGGCGGCGGCGCACGCCGCCATCGTCGACCAGGTGGTCGAGGTCAACGAGAAGGTGATGGGCCGCTACCTCGATGCCGGCGAGGGCGCGCTGTCGCGCGAGGAACTGCACGACGCCTTCGAGCAGTGCCTGCGCGAGGGCCATCTGGTGCCGGTGTGCTTCGTCTCGGCGCGCAGCGGCGCCGGCGTGCGCGAGCTGCTGGAGCTGGCCGAGCGCCTGCTGCCGAATCCGGCCGAGGCCAATCCGCCGCCGTTCCTGCGCGGGAGCGAGGCGCAGCCGGTGACGGCGTTGCCGGATCCCGCGCGCCACGTCATCGCCGACGTGTTCAAGATCATCAACGACCCCTTCGTCGGCAAGCTGGCGGTGTTCCGCGTCTATCAGGGCACCGTGCGGCGCGACGCGCAGCTGTTCATCGACGACGGCAAGAAGCCGTTCAAGGTCGGCCATCTGTTCCGCATCAAGGGCAAGGATTACGTCGAGATCGAGCAGGCCGGGCCGGGCGAAATCGCCGCCGTGGCCAAGGTCGAGGAGATCCACTTCGACGCCGTGCTGCACGACTCGCACGACGAGGACACGATCCACCTCGAGTCGCTGAACTTTCCGCTGCCGATGGTGGGTCTCGCGGTCGAGCCCGCGCACCGCGGCCAGGAGCAGAAACTGGCGCAGGCGCTGGCGCGCATGGCCGAGGAGGATCCCTGCTTTCGCATCGAGCACCACAAGGAACTCAACGAGATCGTGGTGCGCGGGCTGTCCGATCTGCATCTCAAGCTGATGCTCGAACGCCTGCGCGAGCGCTACGGCGTGGAGGTGCGCACGCATCCGCCGCGCATCGCCTACCGCGAGACGGTCAGCGCCGCCGCCGAGGGCCATCATCGGCACAAGAAGCAGACCGGCGGCGCCGGCCAGTTCGGCGAGGTGTTCCTGCGCGTGGAACCGCTGCCGCGCGGCACCGGCTTCGAGTTCGTCGATGCGGTCAAGGGCGGCACCATCCCGCATCAGTTCATCCCGGCAGTCGAGAAAGGCGTGCGACAGGTGCTCGAACAGGGCGCCGTCGCCGGCTATCCGCTGCAGGACGTGCGGGTGACCGTGTTCGACGGCAAATACCATCCGGTGGACTCGAAGGAAATCGCCTTCGTCAGCGCCGGCCGCAAGGCCTTTCTCGACGCCGTCGCCAAGGCGCGGCCGCTGGTGCTGGAGCCGATCGTCGAACTGGAGGTCAGCGCGCCCGAGCCGAACGTCGGCGACGTCACCGGCGGGCTCGCGGCCAAGCGCGCGCGCATCCTCGGCACCGACACCCTGCGCGGCGGCGAGATC
>JAJYMF010000146.1 GCA_021787175.1 Pseudomonadota bacterium
TGCTTCGAGAACGCGCCATGTCCACTCCCCTCCCCGTGCCGGCTGCCGTCGGTTTTCGCGACCTCGGCCTGCCCGAGCCGCTGCTGCGCGCGCTGATCGACGTCGGCTACGAAACGCCCTCGCCCATCCAGGCCGCGACCATCCCGCCGCTGCTGGCCGGCCGCGACCTGCTCGGCCAGGCGCAGACCGGCACCGGCAAGACCGCCGCCTTCGCCCTGCCGCTGCTGGCGCGCCTCGACCTCACCCGCGCGCAGCCGCAGGTGCTGGTGCTGGCGCCGACGCGCGAGCTGGCGATCCAGGTCGCCGAGGCGTTCCAGCGCTACGCGATGCATCTGCCCGGTTTCCATGTGCTGCCGATCTACGGCGGCCAGGGTTACGGCCCGCAGCTCGCAGGCCTCAAGCGCGGCGCACACGTGGTGGTCGGCACGCCCGGTCGCGTGATCGATCATCTCGAGCGCGGCACGCTCAGGCTCGACGGCCTCGCCTGCCTGGTGCTGGACGAGGCCGACGAAATGCTGCGCATGGGCTTCATCGACGATGTCGAGAAGGTGTTCGCGTGCACGCCGCCGACGCGCCAGGTGGCGCTGTTCTCGGCGACGATGCCGACGGCGGTGCGGCGCATCGCGCAGAACCACCTGCGCGACCCCGCCGAAATCACCATCTCCGCCAAGACCACCACCGCCGCCAATATCCGCCAGCGCTACTGGTCGGTCAGCGGCATGCACAAGCTCGACGCGCTGACGCGCATCCTCGAAGCCGAGCCGTTCGACGCCATGCTGGTGTTCGCGCGCACCAAGCAGTCCACCGAGGAACTGGCGGGCAAGCTGTCCGCGCGCGGTTTCTCCGTCGCCGCGATCAACGGCGACGTCGCCCAGCCGCTGCGCGAACGCGCCGTGCAGCAGCTCAAGGACGGCCAGATCGACATCCTGGTCGCCACCGACGTCGCCGCCCGCGGACTCGACGTCGACCGCATCAGCCACGTGCTCAACTACGACATCCCCTACGACACCGAATCCTATGTGCACCGCATCGGCCGCACCGGCCGAGCCGGGCGCAGCGGCGAGGCGATCCTGTTCGTCGCGCCGCGCGAGCGCGGCATGCTGCGCGCGATCGAGCGCGCCACGCGCCAGCCGATCACGCCGATGAGCCTGCCCAGCGTCGAGGCGGTCAACGACCGTCGTATCGCCCGGTTCATGCAGCGCATCGGCGATGCGCTCGCCGCCGGCGGACTGGAACCGTTCCAGACACTGGTCGAGCAATACGAGCAGGCGCACAACGTGCCGGCGCTGGAGATCGCTGCGGCGCTGGCGCGCATCGCCCAGGGCGACGCGCCGCTGCTGCTGGAGGAATCGGCGCAGCCGAAACATGCCGACGAGCGACCGCCACGGGTGCCGCGCAGCGACAGCGCGCGCGCATCCCGCGACCACGGCGCGCGCGCGCCGCATGAGCGGGCCGCCGGTGCGGTGCGTACGCCCGCCGCGCGCAGCGAACGCAGTGAGCGCAACGGTCCCGCGCGAGCGCGCGCCGACAGCGGTCCCGAAGCCGGTTTCGAAACCTATCGCATCGAGGTCGGCAAGATGCACGGCGTGCGTCCGGGCAACATCGTCGGCGCGATCGCCAACGAAGCCGGACTGGACAGCAAGAACATCGGGCGCCTGCGCATCCTCGACGCGCACAGCCTGATCGATCTGCCCGCCGAAATGCCCGCCGAGCTGCTGCAGCATCTGCGCAAGGTCTGGGTGTCGGGCCAGCAGCTGCGCATCGCTCGCGCCGCCGACGGTCCGACGCCGACCCGCCGCGCCGACGCCGCTGGCCGGCCGCGCTCGGGGCCCGGCGGCCGGCCGTTCAAGCCCAGGAGCCGCCCGCCGCGCTGAATCCGGGCCTGCCCGCATGCGATGATCGCGCGTACCCATTCTCGAGGATTCGCGCATGCTCCCGTTCTGGCCCGCCGTCGTCACCCTGCTGATCGTGCTGCTGCTGTTCGCCAATGGACTCATGGTCGGCCGCGCGCGCGGGCGCTACGGGATCAAGGCCCCGGCTACCAGTGGCCACGAAGCCTTCGAGCGGGTGTTCCGGGTGCAGATGAACACCCAGGAGTCGGCGCTGATGGTGTTGCCGACGCTGTGGATCGCGGCGTGGTACGGCAATCCCGATTTCGCCGCCATCGCCGGCGTGGCGTGGGTGCTGGCACGCGTCTGGTACGCGCTGGCCTACAGCCGCGACGCCTCGAAGCGCGGCCCGGCGTTCAGTCTGTCGATGCTGGCCTTCGCCGCGCTGTTCGTGCTGGCCGGGATCGGCCTGCGCCAGCACTTCGGCGGCTGAGCTGCGCGCTGCATCAGCGACCCGCCACCCAGGGAATCTCCAGCGCCGCCACGCGGCGGCGCAGGCGCGGGCTGAGGTAGGCGTGCGAGCCGCAGGGCATCAAACCGGCCTCGAGGAACGCGCGCAGATACCAGTCCGGGCTGCGACGGATGAAACCGCGGGTATCGCCGCCGGCGCCATCGCGATCGGTGTAGACCTCGATGAAGGCCAGGCCTTCGAGCAGCTCGCCGAATCCCGACAGCCCCGCGCGCAGTTCGGCGGCGCGGACGTAGTGCAGCATGTCGGCGCAGACGATCAGATCGAAGCGCCGCTCGAAGCGAAGTGACGCCAGATCACCGAAACGCGC
>JAJYMF010000043.1 GCA_021787175.1 Pseudomonadota bacterium
ACCCGGCAGGCGGAAGTCGCGGCGCAGGGACTGCATGAACTGGGGCAGCGGTTGGGCGACCTGATCGGGAACAAGTCCGTCTGACCTCGAGGACGGAACAAGGCCATGGCCAAGAAGAATGACGAACTGCTGAAAAAACTCCTGGTGACCTTTCGGGTCGAGGCAGACGAACATCTCAAGGCGATGTCGTCGGGGCTGCTTGCGCTGGAGAAAACGTCGGCGGGAGAGCAATGGGCGAAAGTCGTCGAAACAATATTCCGCGATGCGCACAGCCTCAAGGGTGCCGCCCGGGCCGTGAACCTCACGTCGATCGAGTCGGTTTGCCAGTCGCTGGAAAGCGTGTTCGCCGCGCTGAAGGGCGGGCGGCTCGGTGTTTCGCCGCCGCTGTTTGATCTTCTGCACCAGACCATCGATGCCCTCGGTGGGTTGCTTTCCGCGGACGCTGGTGCGTCCGGGGCGCAGCCACCACTGGTGGCGGCACTGATTCGGCGGCTCGACGATGCATTGGGAGGGGCGCCGCCCGATCCTGAGGCGCCCGCCGAGCCTGCCGCGAGCACCGTTGCACCCACGCCACCCGTTGCACCCGGCCCGGCAACCGAGACGGTCCGGGTTTCCACCGCGAAACTCGACGCGGTGATGCGCCAGGTCGAGGAATTGCTGGCGCCGCGCCTGGCGGCGGGTCAACGTGCCCGCGAGCTGCGCGAGACCGTCGCGACACTGACGGTCTGGAAAAAGCAGCGGTTGCGCATGCAACCGGCGTTGCGGCTGATCGAGCGCTCGCTCCTGCCTGCGCCGCAGGAGGTTCTTTTCAATACCCCCTCGAGGGGTACGTGGCAAGCCAGCGAGCGCCGCGGCAAGGCCAACGGCTCGATGCGCGGAAAGCAAGAGCTTCCCAGGCTGCTCGAGTACCTGGATGCCGAGCTGCTGCACATGAAAATGCTGGAGGACCGGCTGGCGAGACTGAACCGATCCGCCGCGCACGATCAGCGCATGCTGGTCGGCATGACCGACGGCCTCCTGCACGACGTGAAGGAGATGCAGTTGCTGCCGTTCGCGTCGCTGCTCGAGATGCTCCCGCGCTTCGCCCGCGAGCTGGCCCGCGAGCAGGGCAAGCACGTGGAACTGGAGATCCAGGGCGGCGAGATCGAAATCGACCGCCGCATCCTGGAGGCGATGAAGGACCCGCTCATCCATCTGCTGCGCAACGGCATCGATCACGGCATCGAGAAACCGGCGGCGCGCGAAGCCAGGCGCAAGCCGCCGCACGGAACGATCACTCTGGCGATCTCGCAGAAAGACAGCGGCAAGGTCGAGGTCCTCGTCGCCGATGACGGCGCCGGCATCGACGCCGCCCGGGTGAAGGCGGCGGCCGGCAAGCTCGGCGTCGTTTCCGCCGAGGACGCGGAGCGGCTCGGCGAACCGGAGACACTGGCGCTCATTTTCCAGTCCGGCGTCACCACCAGTCCCATCATCACGGATGTCTCCGGACGCGGGCTCGGACTGGCGATCGTGCGCGAAAAAGTCGAGCGGCTGGGCGGCACCATCGTGATCGAGTCGCAGCCTGATGCCGGCACGGCCTTCCGGATCGTCCTGCCGTTGACGCTGGCCAATTTCCGCGGCGTTCTCGTTCGCGCCGGTGGGCAGCTTTTCGTTATCCCCGCTGTCAGCGTCGAGCGGGTGACGCGGGTGGCCGAAAAAGACATCCGGACGGTGGAGAACCGCGAAACGATTCCGCTCGATGGACAGGCGGTTTCGCTGGCGTGGCTCAGCGACGTGCTGGAGATGCCGCGTCTGCGCGCGGCGGTCCAACCGGTGGGCAACCTGTTGCTGGCTGTTCTCGGTTCGGGTCTCGCGCGCGTCGCGTTTTGTGTGGACGAGATCCTCGGTGAGCGGGAGGTGCTGGTCAAGGCGCTCGGCCGGCAATTGGCGCGCGTGCGCAACGTCGCCGGCGCGAGCGTGCTGGGTACCGGCCAGGTGGTGCCGGTGTTGAACGTTCCCGATCTGCTGAAATCAGCCGTGAAGCGCGCCGCGGCGCCATTCGTGCCCGCACACCCGTTATCGGCCGGGAAACCCGGAGCGGCTGAAAAGCAATCCATCCTGGTCGTGGAGGACTCGATCACCTCGCGCTCGCTGCTCAAGAACATCCTGGAGTCGGCGGGTTATCGCGTCACCACGGCGGTGGATGGCGCCGACGGCTATACCACGCTCAAGACCGGGACATTCGATCTGGTTGTCTCCGATGTGGAAATGCCGCGCATGGACGGTTTCGATCTCACGGCCAAGGTGCGTGCCGACAAGCAGCTTGCGCAGCTGCCGGTGGTGCTGGTCACGGCGCTGGAATCGCGCGAGCACCGCGAGCGCGGGATCGACGTCGGTGCCAACGCCTATATCGTGAAAAGCAGCTTCGACCAGAGCAACCTGCTGGACGTCATCGGCAGGCTCATTTGAGCGGTGGCCGTCCGCATCGGCGTTCGATGCAACGGCAACAACAGTCCAGGATTTTTGCGGGAAAAAATGTGACGAACCCCTGTCTGTGAATAGGCGGACTTGATGAAAGCGATTGCTATGGCCGGCTTCCGTTCACCGCAAATCTCTTTGCGCACGCGCTTCACCCTGGGGCTCGGAGCGGTGCTGCTGCCGTTTCTGCTGGCGGCTGCCGTAGGTCT
>JAJYMF010000125.1 GCA_021787175.1 Pseudomonadota bacterium
GGCAATGTCAGCGGCCGGGTGGTGCTGGTGCTGGACGATATCCTGGATATCGGCGACACCATGCTCGCCATACGCGAGCGCGTGCTCGGCCTGGGGGCGCAGGCGTTCTATTGCGCGGTGTTGACGGACAAGAAGAAAGCCATGGCCAAACCGATCCACGCCGATTTCGTCGGCCTGCCGCTGCCGGACCGCTATGTATTCGGCTGCGGCATGGACGCCTACGGCGCCTGGCGCAATCTGCCCGCGATCTACGCCTTGCGCGAGGACGGCCAGGCGTGAGTCGCACCCAGCCTGCCGTGCTAATATCGCCGCCGTCGCAACGTCAAAGATGCACCTTCTGATTTTGAAACCCGCCAGCGCATGTTAGCCATCATCGGCGGCAGCGGCCTTACCCAGCTGTCCAACCTCGATGTCACGCGCCGCCTTGCGGTGCGCACACCCTACGGCGAGCCATCCGGCGCGCTGACCTTCGGCCGCATCGCCGGCGCAGACGTGGTATTTCTCGCGCGCCACGGCTATGGCCACACGATTCCGCCGCACGAGGTGAACTACCGCGCCAATATCTGGGCGCTGCGGGAGCAGAAAGTGGAGGGCGTGGTTTCGGTCGCGTCCGTGGGCGGGATACGCGCCGACATGCAGCCGGGCGCGATCGCGGTGCCGCACCAGATCATCGACTACACCTGGGGCCGCAAGAACACGTTTTACGACGGCGGCGGGCAGCCGGTCACGCATATCGATTTCACCGAGCCGTATTCGGCGCAATTGCGCCGCCGCATCCTAGCCGCGGCGCATGCCAGCGGCGAAGCGGTCGCCGAAAGCGCGGTCTATGCCGCGAGCCAGGGTCCGCGGCTGGAAACGGCTGCCGAGATCGACCGCCTGGAGCGCGATGGCGCCGACGTCGTCGGCATGACCGGCATGCCCGAAGCGGCATTGGCGCGCGAGGCCGGACTGGAATACGCGACCATCGCCGTGGTCGCCAATTACGCCGCCGGCCGCGGCACCAGCCTGCACGGCATCCGCCTGGAAGACATCGAACAGGTGCTGCAGCAGGCGCTCGCGCGGGTGCGCCGGGTCATCGAGCAACTGGTGGCGGCATGATCCGCGAAGTGCTCAAGATGGGCGATCCGCGCCTGCTCGAACCGGCGCAGCCGGTGCGCAGGTTCGACACACCCGAACTGCGGGAACTGCTTGCCGATATGCGCGACACCATGGCGCATCTCGCCGGGGCGGGCCTGGCGGCCCCGCAGATTGGCGTCGGTCTGCAGGTGGTGATTTTCGGCGTGGCGCGCAATCCACGCTATCCTGAGGCCGAGGAAGTCCCGGATACCGTACTCATCAATCCGGTGCTGACGCCGCTGTCGGATGAAATGGAAGAGGATTGGGAGGGTTGCCTGTCGGTGCCGGGGTTGCGCGGCATGGTGCCGCGGCACGCACGCCTGCGTTACCAGGGATTCGACGAGAAAGGCGGTCCCATCGACCGCAGCGTCGACGGTTTCCATGCGCGCGTGGTGCAGCACGAATGCGATCACCTGATGGGCATCCTGTATCCGATGCGCATCCGCGATTTCAGCAAGTTCGGCTTCAGCGAAGCCCTGTTTCCGGGCGAAGACGTCCTGGACGAATGACGCGCGTCTGCGGCCTACTTGGTCTGCAGTGCGTCCAGAAGATCGCTTTCGAGCTGCAGCACCGTCCTGGAGTTGGCCAGCGCCGCTCCTGAGACCAGGAACACGTCTTCGGCGCGTTCGCCCAGGGTCACGATTTTGGCCGTGATCAGGTTGATGTCGTACTTGCCCAGCACCAGCGCAATCGCGTAGAGCAGGCCGGGCCGGTCGCCGGCGATAATGGATAGCGCGTAGCTCGCGCCTTTTTCGTCCGGCCGGATGTTGACCTCCGGCGTGATCGGGAAATGCTTGAGCTGGCGCGAAACGCGCCCGCGGGTGGGCGGATGCAGCGGCGTCTGGCGCTGCAGGCGCTCGGCGAGATCGGTCTCGATCAGATTGATCATGTCGCGGTAATGCGGATTGCTCCCCGGCCCCAGCAGCAGAAAGGTGTCGAGGGCATAGCCGTGGCGCGTGGTGTGGATGCGCGCATCCGCGATGCTGTAATTGATCTGCTCGAAATAGCCGCAGATGCGGGCGAACAGGTCGCGCTGGTCGCGCGTATAGATCATCACCTGCAATCCTTCCCCGATAGGCGACAGGCGCGCCTTCACCACCGGCCGGTCGGTGTCGACGCGGTAGTGCAGGGTACGCGTCTGCCAGGCGATATCCTGTGCGTCGTGGCGCAGGAAATAGGCCACGTCGAGCTGGCTCCACAGCTTGTCCTTGACCTCGTCCGACAGCGCGTACAGGCGCAGCAGGCGCAGCGCCTCGTCCTGCTTCGCCTGGAGGTCCTGCTCGAAGCCGATGCCATCGCCGCGCAGCAGCCGCCGCGCGAGCAAAAACAAGTCTTCCAGCAGCTTGCCTTTCCAGGCATTCCACACCTTGGGGCTGGTGCCGCGCACGTCGGCGACGGTGAGCAGATACAGCGCGGTCAGGCGGCGCTCGGTTTTCGCGGTGGCGGCGAATGTGCTGATGACGTCGGGATCGGAAAGATCCTGCTTTTGCGCCACCGCCGACATGCTCAGGTGATGCTCCACCAGGAACACCACCAGCTCGGTGTCCT
>JAJYMF010000409.1 GCA_021787175.1 Pseudomonadota bacterium
ATCGAGCCGTAGAAGTCGGCCTCCTCGCGCACCTCCTGGCGGCGCGCGCGCGCCTGGTCCTGGGTGATCAGTCCGGCGTTGAGGTCGGCGTCGATCGCCATCTGCTTGCCGGGCATGGCGTCGAGGGTGAAGCGCGCGGTGACCTCGGACACGCGCGAGGCACCCTTGGTCACCACCACGAAGTTGATGATGGTGAGGATCGCGAACACCACCAGGCCGACGGCGAAGTTGCCGCCGATCACGAACTCGCCGAACGCCTCGATCACCTTGCCGGCGGCGCCCGGACCGGCATGACCGTGCAGCAGCACCACGCGCGTCGAGGCGACGTTGAGCGCGAGGCGCAGCAGGGTCGCCATCAGCACCACGGTCGGGAAGGCCGCGAAATCCAGCGGCCGCAGCACATAGACCACCGCCAGCAGGATCACCAGCGACAGCGCGATATTGAACGTGAACAGGAGGTCCAGCACGAACGGCGGCAGCGGCAGCATCATCATCGCCAGCGCGATCAGCACGACGATCGGCGCACCGAAGCCGCGGCGGCCGGCCTGGCGCAGGCCATCGAGCATGCTGGTGGCGGTCGCGGCCATGGCGGTCACTCCTCGGTAGCAGTCAGCGGATCGAGCGCGGGATCGACGTCGGGCTGCGGCGGCACCGGCGCGTCATCGCCGTTGGCACCGGCCCGACGCAGGCGGAAGACCCAGCTCATCACCTCGGCCACGGCGACGTAAAGCGTCGCGGGAATCTCGCCGCCGAGGGTCGTCGAGGCGTACAGCGCGCGCGCCAAGGGCGGCGCCTCGAGTTGCGGAATGCCGTGCGCAGCAGCGATCGCGCGGATCTGCTGGGCCATCAGGTCGACGCCCTTGGCCACCACCTGCGGCGCGCGCATGCGCGCGTCGTCGTAGCGCAGCGCGACTGCGTAGTGGGTCGGGTTGGTGACCACCACATCGGCCCTGGGCACCTCCTGCATCATGCGTTTGCGCGCCATCTGCTGCTGCACCTGGCGGATGCGCTGCTTGACCTCGGGACGGCCCTCGGTTTCCTTGAACTCTTCCTTCAGCTCCTCGCGGGTCATGCGCATGCGCTTGGCGTAGTCGTACAGCTGCCAGGGCACGTCCAGCGCACCGAGAACCAGCAGGGTGCCTGCCAGCACCGCGGCGGCATGCGCGATCAGGTCGAGGGCGTGGCCGACGCCGCCGGCGAGCGGCTCCGCGCCGAGCCGGAGGAACCCGGGCATGGCCTGCCACAGCAGCGCCCCGGTGACGGCCCCGGCGATCGTGAACTTGAGCAGGGCCTTGCCGAGCTCGACCAGACCCCGGGACGAAAAAATCCGCCCCAGGCCGGCCAGCGGATCCAGACGCTCGCCCTTGAAACCCAGCGCCTCGCTGCTGAAGGTCACGCCGGCCAGCGCCATCGGTGCCAGCAGTGCAGCCAGCGCGGCAACGCCCAGCACCGGCGCCGCCGCCATGAAGCCGCGCAGGGCCATGGCGCGCAATGCCGTGGCCATGTTCGCCGGATCGTCGAGCGCTGCGCGCGGCAGGTCCAGGCCGTCGTGCATCAGCGCACGGAACGCGGAGCCGATGTGGCCCCGGCTCATCAGCAGCGCCGCGATGGCCGCGCAGGTGACCGCCGCCGCCGTGAGATCGCGCGACCGCGGAACATCGCCCTTCTCGCGTGCCTCGCGCAGGCGCTTCTGCGAGGCCTGTTCGCTGCGTTCCTGGGCGTCGTCGCGCTCGGCCATGTCAGTGCCTCGACGCCAGCGCGCCGGAGAGCGCGTTGAAGGCGTCGTCGAGGAGCCGCCCGGCCGCGCCCGGCAGACTGCCGAGGGTGAACCACAGCACCACCAGACCCAGCAGCAGGATCGCCGGGAAGCCGATCGCGAACAGGTTCAGCGCCGGCGCGGCACGACTGGTCACGGCGACGCCGACATTGACCACCAGCAGCGCCGCCAGTGCGGGCAGCGCCAGCGTCAGTGCGCCGGAGAACAGGCGCCCCGCCCACAGCAGCAACGCCCACGACGACGCCGACGAGAACACGCCGGCGCCAACGGGAAGCTCATGAAAACTCCGGCCCAGCGCATCCAGCAGGCGCAGGTGCGCGTTGGTCGCCAGCAGCAGCAGCGTCGCCAGCAGCGAATAGAGCTGACTGAGCACCGGCGTGGTCACACCCTTGAGCGGATCGACCACCTCGCCGTAGGAAAGACCCATGGCAAAGGCCACCAGCTGGCCGCCGAAGGACGCCGCCTCGACCACCAGTCGCAGCACGAAACCCATCGCCGCACCGATCAGCAGCTGCTGCGCCAGAATCGCAAGACCCGGCGCGGACAACGGTGCCAGCCCGGCGGGCACCGCGACGGTGGGCGCAAGTACCACCGTCAGCAGCACCGCCAAACCGCCGCGCACCATGCGCGGCACGGTCACGGCGCTGAACACCGGCGCCGCCAGCACCAGCCCGCTGACGCGCGCCAGCGTCCACAGCGCGGCGCCGACCCAGGCCTGCAGATTGGCCAGCTCGACGGTCATCCGCCGCGTACCACGTCGGGCAGGCTTTCGATCAGCTGGCGCGTGTAGTCGACCAGCAGATGCAGCATCCACGGCCCCGCCAGCACCAGCACCAGCGCCAGCGCCAGCAGCTTGGGGATGAAGCTGAGCGTCATCTCGTTG
>JAJYMF010000263.1 GCA_021787175.1 Pseudomonadota bacterium
CGATCTGCGCAGGCCCGCGCAGTGTCCCAGCATCATCCACGCATGCGGCCGCAGCACGGCGATGTGATCGGTGATGGTTTTCGCATTCGCCGGCCCCACGCCGATGTTGACCATCGTGATGCCGCCGTGGCCCGGCCGGCTGAGGTGGTAGGCGGGCATCTGCGGTAGCCGACCCGGGACGGCGCCGAGTTCGTCGCCCGGTTCCGGGGCGAGTCCGGCGCGCCGCGTGACGACGTTGCCCGGCTCCACGAAGGCGGCGTAGCCGCTGTCCGGGTTGGCCATCTCCTCGTGCCCGAGCCGCACGAACTCGTCGATGTAGAACTGGTAGTTGGTGAACAGCACGAAGTTCTGGAACCACTCCGGCAGCGTGCCGGTGTAGTGGCGCAGCCGGTGCAGCGAGTAGTCGACGCGCGCCGCGGTAAACAGGGCCAGGGGCTGGGCCTGGCCGGGATGCGGCGCCCACGTGCCGTTGGCGATGCCGTCGTCCATGGCGCCGAGGTCCGGCAGATCGAACAGGTCGCGCAGCATCATCCGGCGCCCCGGACTGAGGCTGCCTTCCAGATGATCGTTCTCCGCGAACGAGAAGTGGACGGGGATCGGCTGGGTGCTGGTGCCCACTTCGAGTTCGACGCCGTGATTCTGCTGCAGCAGCCGGAACTGCTCCAGGTAGTAGCGCGCGTACAGGTCGGGGCGCGTCAGCGTCGTCTCGAAGCGGCCCACCCCGGCGACGAAGCCGTAACTCAGGCCGAGGTTTTCCAGCACTTCCTGCCGGATCACCGTATCCGTGTGGATCCGCACATAGGGATAGCAGGCGCGCACATGGCCGGGCAGATCTTCACCCGCGACGAAGCGCTGCATGGCTTCGCGCAGGTGGGCGATCTGCTGCGAATAGATCTTGCGGACCTGGGCCAGCGCACTGTCGGGATCGCTGTGCCGCGTCGGCTCGATGAAGGGCGGCAGGAAGGGCATGCGGCTATTGTGCAACCTGCCTTGCCACAGCATCAGGTCTTGCTGCCGCGTGAGAACGCGTCCTACAAGGTGTAACGAAACGCCCTGACGTTACAAAGTCGGCCCTCCTGCGACAGTGCCTCCATCGATCACTTTGGCACTGACAGGAGTTCAGAGAATGAGAACAGAAACGGCGGCTGGCAATCCTTTCGCGCTGATCACCGACCCCGGCAGCATTCGGCAGACGATAGAGAAATCCGAATCCCTGAGCCGCCTCAGCCAGCGCAAATGCCATCCGCTGGACCGCGCCGTGATCCGCAGCGCCAGCGCCGAACTCGCGGCCTATGACGCGAAGATCGACCGCACCACGATCTACCTGCCGCCCGAGGAAGAAAAGCCGGCGCCGGTCGTTCGTTCCTATCCTCAAGCCGTCAACTGAGACGCGGACGGCGGCGCGCAGCCGCGATCCCCGGTTCTCGATCAAACGCCGCAGCTTGCGCTGCGGCGTTTTGCCGTCAGCGCCCCTGCATCCATGCCCGCGGCGGCCGCGGCTGCAACTGCCGCTGTGCTTTGCCGCATGCACCCATGTCGTTGTCCCTGCGTGCCTGGTCGGGCCTTGCCGCGCGGCCGGCCGTCAGCTGGTGCGGCCCGGCGCGAGCAGCGGAATGCCGCGCTGCCACACGTCCGGCGAGCGGTAAGCGGGTTCGTCCCGCGGGTCGGAGCGCAGGTCCGGCCGCCCGCGCGGGCGCTGGCGCTGCTCCCACGCATCGTGCTCACGACGCCATTGCTCGATGGTCGCCTGCTGCGCCCGCTGCCACGCCGCGCGCTCGGCCTGTTCGCGCTCCTGGTCGGCCCGCCGTGCCTGCTGCTCGCGGCGCAGCCGTTGTTCGTTCAGCGCCTGCGCGTCGCGCTCGGCGGCCCGTCGTGCCTGCTCGACCTGGCGCGCGTGCGCCTGACGCCGCTGTTGCTCTTCTCGGCGGGCGAGGGCTTCCCGCCGCAACTGCTCCTGGCGCTGCGTCTGCTCGGCTCGCCGCGCCATCGCCTCGCGCCGCGCCTGTTCGGTCGCGCGGATCTTGTCGCGTCGCGCTTCTTCCACGCGAGCGGCGCGCGCGCGCTTCGCCTCGAGCTGGCGGACGACGCGTTCGCGCGCTGCCGCCGCCCGGCTGCTGCGAACGGCGACGGGCTCGCGCCGAACTGCGACGCCCTCGCTGCGCGCCGTCTCCCTCGCAAGCGCGGCCGCCTTTGGCGCACGCGGCTGCGGGCGCGCTGCTTCGGCCGCCAGCGCGGGCGCGGGCAAAGCCGTGCGGGACGGCGCGGCGGGTCGTGGGGTATCGGTGGCCACCTGCCGCACCGCGGCCGGCGCCGTGACGGGAACACGGTCGGCGCGCGCTTGGGCCAGCGCCGTGCGATCCGGCATCGCGGGCGGCGGCACAACTTGCGCATTCGTCAGCAGGTTCGCCGCGATCCGCAGCCAGCCGGCGCCGGCGGGCCGGCCGCGGTGAAAATCGGACGCCGCGATCGACGTCAGCGCCTGCGGGCTGCGCTGGTGTGCATGGACCGGGTTTGCCTCCAGCGGAAAGTCGCGGTTGACGGCGGCGAGGTACGCCGGGCTGGCGCGGTAGGGCGGCCGCCATGCCTCGCCCGGGGCGAGCGGGAACCAGGTCACGCTGCCGGTGCCGCCGCCGAGGAAGGCGACCAGCGCCGGCGC
>JAJYMF010000412.1 GCA_021787175.1 Pseudomonadota bacterium
GACCCCAGTCCGCAGGTGCTGCGCGAAGAACTGCCGCAGCTGATCGCAGATGGTTACCCGTCGTTCAAAATCTACATGACCTACGACGATCTCAAGCTCAACGACCGGCAGATTCTGGAACTGCTTGCGCTCGCGAAGCGCGAGGGCGCCATGGCTATGATTCATGCCGAGAACAGCGAATGCATTGCCTGGCTGACCGATCTGCTCGAAAGCGCAGGCCACACCGCGCCCCGGTTTCATGCGGCCGCGCGTCCGATGGTGGTGGAGCGCGAAGCCGTCCACCGCGCGATTGCACTGTCGGAACTGACCGAGGTACCGATCCTGATCGTGCATGTATCGGGGCGCGAGGCCGTGGAACAGATCCAGTGGGCGCAAAACCGGGGATTGCGCATTTACGCCGAAACCTGCCCCCAATATCTGTATTTGACCGCCGCGGATCTGGGACTCGATAACTTCGATGGCGCAAAATGCATATGCAGTCCGCCGCCGCGCGACCAAGCCAACCAGCAGGTCATCTGGGATGCGCTCGCCTCGGGGGTGTTCCAGGTTTTTTCATCCGACCACGCCCCATTCCGCTTCAACGATCCGCAGGGCAAGATGGTCAAGGGCGCCAATGCGCCATTTCGTTACGTGCCGAACGGCATACCCGGTATCGAGACCCGGCTGCCGCTGCTCTTTGACGGCGTCTCCAAGGGACGCATCAGCATGAACCAGTTTGTCGCGCTCACGGCGACGAACGTGGCGAAGACCTACGGTCTGTATCCGCGCAAAGGCACGATCGCGGTGGGTGGCGATGCCGATCTCGTCATCTGGGACACGCAGCGCGAAGTCACCATCAGCAACGCGCTGCTGCATCATAACGTCGATTACACGCCTTACGAGGGTGTCGTCGTGCGCGGCTGGCCCGAGACGGCGCTGTCCCGAGGTGAAATCGTCGCCGAGCGCGGCAACCCGATTGGAGCTCCCGGGCGCGGCCGGTTTCTGCCGTGCGCGAAACCAGAACCTGCGCGACCGAAATTGCCCGGTTAAGCGCGGGCCGCGCCGGAACTGCTGCGGGATTGGCCGCGCGATTTTGTTTGGGCATATACTGGCATGCAACAGCGTGCGGCAAATGAGATCCCAGTACATGGACGACAGCGTCATCCGCGCCATGGCCAAATGGCCGAACGTGCCCGCCGTTTACGGCTGGCTCGCGCTCGACCGGCGCGGCCAGTGGTCGATCAAGAACGCAGCTAGCGCCAGCTTCGAGCGCGTCGCCAACTCCAAGCTGATCGAATTCATCGGCCGCAATTATGCGCATGACGACGCGGGGCGCTGGTATTTCCAGAACGGACCGCAGCGCGTCTATGTCTCGCTCGCCTACACGCCGCTCGTATATCGCATCGCGCATGCGCTCGCGTTCGAAACGCACACGGGCGCGGCCTGCGCCGAGCTGCGGGCCGTATACATGGACGAGGCAGGCAATCTGCTGCTCGTCACCGAGCATGGGCCCGGGCTGCTGCTCGATCGCGACCTGCCGCGCGCGCTAGAGGCGCTGTCGTATGCGGATGGGCATGTGCTGGACGAAGACCGCCTGCTCGCCTTGATCGAAGAGGCGGCGGACACGAACGAGGTGTATTTCAACACCGGCGCCGCGAGCCTGCCGCTCGTGCGCATACGCGCGGAAGAGGCGCCGCAGCGCTTGGGTTATGTGCAGGAACCGCAGCCGGCGGCGTAGTGCGAGCGCTCCTACCTTCCGGCGTTAGCGTGTGACCAGCACCACCTTGCCCTTGACCTTGCGCTCCATCACGTCCTTCAAGGCGCGCGCCGCCTGTTCCAGCGGATAGGCGGCGCTGACCAGCGGCTTCAGCTTGCCGCTCGCGATCCAGCCCAGCAGTTCGCGCACGTTGGCCTCGTTTTTCTGCGGCTCCTTGCGCGTGAAATTGCCCCAGAACACGCCGACGATGGAAAAGCCTTTCAACAGCGGCAGGTTGAGCGGAATTTTCGGAATTTCGCCGCCGGCGAAACCGATCACGAGATAGCGCCCGCCCCAGGCCATGTCGCGCATCGCCGGTTCGGCGAACTTGTCGCCCACCGGATCGTAGACCACGTCCACGCCTTTGCCGTCGGTGATGCGTTTCACCGCCTCGCGCAAATCCTCTTTTGCATAGTCGATGGTGGCGTCGGCGCCGAGCTGCCGGCACGCCGCGAGCTTGTCCTCGCTCGATGCGGCGGCGATCACGCGCGCGCCCATGAGCTTGCCCAGTTCCACCGCGGCGCTGCCCACCCCGCCCGCAGCGCCGAGCACCAGCAGCGTTTCGCCCGCTTGCAGCAGCGCGCGGTCCTTTAGCGCATGGTAGGACGTGCCGTAAGTCATCATGAACGAGGCGGCCACTTTGAAGTCCACGCCCGGCGGCATCGGGATGCAGGCGCGCGCATCGACCGCGATTTCCTCGGCATAGGCGCCGTAGCCGGCATAGGCGATCACCGCATCCCCGGGTTTGACACTGCTTACACCGGCCCCGACCGCTTTGACCACGCCCGCGAGTTCGGTGCCCGGCGAGAACGGAAACGGGGGTTTCATTTGATACTTGCCCTGAATGATCAGCGCATCGGGAAAATTGACGCCGGCCGCTTTTATGCTCACCACGACCTGGCCCGCGCCGGGTGCGAGCG
>JAJYMF010000177.1 GCA_021787175.1 Pseudomonadota bacterium
ACTCGTCGGCGCAGCGCACGTCGTAGCCGTAGCTGGAGGTGCCGTAGGAAATCAGCCGGCGGCCCTCATGCTCGCGCACCTGGTCCGGCGCGAACGGCTCGATCATGCCGTGCTGCTCGGCCATGCTGCGGATCCAGTGGTCGGATTTGATGCTCATCGGGCTCGCTTCGAGGGACAGAGGGTCAGGGGGTCAGGGGAAGCGGGGAGTGGAAAAACAGGCTGTCATCCTGAGCGTAGCGAAGGATCTTTCACGCCGAGGGTCCGCAGTCTGCGAGTTTCGCGCCACGCGGGCGCGCCCGATTTATTGTCTGAGGCGGTTTCCGCTTCTGCTCTGATTATTGCCGCTCCAATCAACTCTCGCGGATGACGATCTTGGGGAATTGGATCGACTTGTTCTTCGACTGCAGCGCCAGCCGCGCAGCGGTGCGCCGGGCGATGTCTCTATAGCGCAGGGCGATGTCGGAATCCGGCATCGCCGCCACGGTGGGCGTGCCGCCGTCGGCCTGCTCGCGGATGCGGATGTCCAGCGGCAGCGAGCCCAGCAGGGTCACGCCGTACTCGGCGGCCATGCGCGCGCCGCCGCCTTCGCCGAACACGTGCTCCTCGTGGCCGCAGGCCGTGCACACATGGGTGGCCATGTTCTCGACGATGCCGAGAATCGGCACCTCGACCTTCTGAAACATCTTCAGCGCCTTGCGCGCGTCCAGCAGGGCGATGTCCTGCGGCGTGGTGACGATCAGCGCGCCCGCGACCGGCACGCGCTGCGCCAGCGTCAGCTGGATGTCGCCGGTGCCCGGCGGCAGGTCGATGATCAGATAGTCGAGGGCCTGCCAGCGAGTGTCGTTGAGCAGCTGCTGCAGCGCCTGGGTGACCATCGGCCCGCGCCAGATCATCGGCGTGTTGTCGCCGACCAGCACGCCGATCGACATCGCCTGCAGGCCGTGCGCGCGCATCGGTTCGAGGCTCTTGCCGTCCGGCGACTGCGGGCGTCCCGCCAGCCCGAGCATCAGCGCCTGGCTGGGACCGTAGATGTCGGCGTCCAGCACACCGACCGCGGCGCCCTCGGCCAGCAGCGCCAGCGCCAGATTGGCCGCGACCGTGGACTTGCCGACGCCGCCCTTGCCGGAGGCGACGGCGATGATGTTCTTGACCCCCGGCAGCGGCGCCAGCGCGCCCTGCACCTTGTGCGCGACGATCTGCGTGCTGACCGAGACGCTGGCGGCGGCGATGGCCGGATCGGCCTCCAGCGTCGCCTTGACGAGGTGCTTGAGCTCGTCGCTCCAGCCGGCCGCGGGATAACCGAGCAGCAGGTCCACCGCCACGCGACCGCCGTCCACGCCCAGCGCGCGCAGCGCGCCCGAGGCGATCAGATCGACGCCCGTGTGCGGGTCGGGGATGCCGGCCAGCAGCGCGCGCACGCGCGCTTCGATCGTTTCGTTCATCAGGAACGGTACCTCGTGATGGCCTGTTGGCGCCGGACTGCGGCGCGCCGGAAGCGGGACCGGCATGCGCACGGCCGGCCTTCGTCAGGGCTCAAAGTATGCCAGAGCGAGGCCTCGCCGCAGTGCGCCTTGACGCCACCCGACACCGCGATCAGTCTGCCGTGACCTCGATCATCCACGGGAGCAGGCATCATGCACACGATCCATCGTATGGCCGTCGCCGCCGCGCTGGTGCTGGCTACGGCGCTCGTCGCACAGGCGCAGCAGCCGCCCGCGGGCCCGACCGGCACCCTGATGACTCCGGTCGGCACCTGGAAGACCATCGACGACAAGACCGGCGAAGCCAAGTCGCTGGTGCAGATCAGCGAGGTCAACGGCCAGCTCGAAGGCAAGGTCGTCAAGGTGCTGAAGTCCGACCAGGGTCCGAATCCGATCTGCGACCAGTGCGACGGCGCCCGCCACAACCAGCCGGTGACCGGCATGACCATCCTGTGGGGGATGAAGCAGGACGGCAACGAGTGGGACGGCGGCCAGATCCTCGACCCCAAGAGCGGCAAGGTCTACAAGTGCAGCATGCACGTGATCGACGGCGGCAAGAAGCTCTCCGTGCGCGGCTATATCGGCTTTTCGCTGTTCGGGCGCAGCCAGACCTGGCTGCGCGAGGAGTGAGGCGGTAAAGCCGGCCGGGACGCAGGATCCGGGACTCGGGACTCGGGACTCGGGACTCGGGACTCGGGACTCGGATACAAGCTTGTCACCCTGAGCGCAGCGAAGGGTCTGTCCCGCCGAAACGCATCTGCCCTGCTGAAGCGCGGATCGCCGCGCGGAGCGCGGCCCTGCGGAAGATCCTTCACTGCGTTAAGGATGACAGCGTTGCTGGGGATGACAAGCCGCCGGGATGACAAGTCATCGGGAATGGCAATGTCGTTGCGAATGACGCCGCCGTTGGGATGACCCGTTGCACCGGATGCCAGAATCGCTACCGACGCTTGTGAGCGCCGCCACAACGCGCATCGCGTCAACCCAGCGCTCCGACCGGCTGCCCGGCAGCACATGCCATAGTCCGCGGCTCTGTCGGCTCGACGCCCGTCCCGCGCCATGAGCCGCCGCCTGCTGGTCACTTGCGCCCTGCCCTACGCCAATGGCCATCTGCATCTGGGCCATCTGCTGGGCTATATCCAGGGCGATATCTGGGTGCGCGCGCAGC
>JAJYMF010000012.1 GCA_021787175.1 Pseudomonadota bacterium
GGTCTGAACAAGTTCAGACCTTCCTCAAGCCATGGATGGCTTGTCGCGCATCGAGCACGCAAGTGCTTGATGCGGCGTAGCCGAGTCCGGACCCCGGATCAGGTCCGGGGCAGGCTCTGCGCCGGACTCGGCGCCCTCTGACAAGTCCAGGATGGACTTGTCAGAGGTTTCCTACTTGCGCCTCGGCAGGTAGAGATCGGTGACCGTGCCCTCGTAGACCTCGGCGGCGAGGCCCACCGACTCGCCCAGGGTCGGATGCGGATGGATGGTCAGGGCGATGTCGGCGGCTTCGGCGCCCATCTCGATCGCCAGCGCCAGCTCGGCGATCAGGTCGCCCGCGTGCGGGCCGACGATGCCGGCGCCGACGATGCGGTGGGTGGCCTCGTCGAACAGCAACTTGGTGAAGCCCTCGGTGCGGTCGATGCCGATCGCGCGTCCGCTGGCGGCCCACGGGAACTTGCCGACGCCGATCGCGAGGCCCTGCTCCTTCGCCTCGCGTTCGGTCAGGCCGACCCAGGCGATCTCGGGATCGGTGTAGGCCACCGACGGGATCACCCGCGCCTCGAAGGCGCGCTTCCTGCCGGCGGCGACCTCGGCGGCGACGTGGCCTTCGTGCGTGGCCTTGTGCGCCAGCATCGGGTTGCCGACGATGTCGCCGATCGCAAAGATGTGCGGCACGTTGCTGCGCATCTGCGCATCGACCTTGATGTAGCCGCGCGCGTCCACCGCCACACCGGCCGCCTCGGCGCCGATGCGTTTGCCGCTGGGCGTGCGCCCGACCGCGACCAGCACACGATCGAACAGCGTCGCCGCCGGCTTCGACGCGCCGTCGAAGAGGACGGCGATGCCGTTCTTCTGCACCCTGGCCTCGACCACTTTCGTCTGCAGATGGATGCCGGCCAGGCGTTTGGCCAGCCGCTGCTGCAGCGGCCTGACCAGATCGGGATCGGCGCCCGGCATCAGCTGATCGGCCAGCTCGACCACGGTCACCGCGCTGCCCAGCGCCGCGTAAACGCAGGCCATCTCCAGGCCGATGATGCCGCCGCCGACCACCAGCAGCGTCTTCGGAATGTCCTTCAGCGCCAGCGCGTCGGTGGAATCCATCACCCGCGGGTCGTCCCAGGGGAAGCCGGGCAGCTTCACCGGCTGCGAGCCGGCGGCGATGATCGCCTGCGCGAACGACACGCGCTTGCTTCCCTCGGCCGTGGCGACCTCCAGCTCGTGCGCCGCGATGAACGTGCCCGTGCCCTGCACGACGCGCACCTTGCGCTGTCTGGCCATGCCGGCGAGACCGCCGGTGAGCTTGCCGACGACGCCGTCCTTGAATGCGCGCAGCCGGTCGAGATCGAGCGTGGGCGCGCCGAAGCGCACGCCGTGCGCGGCCATCGCCGCCGCCTCGTCGATCACCGCGGCGGTATGCAGCAGCGCCTTGGAGGGGATGCAGCCGACGTTGAGGCAGACCCCGCCCAGCGCCGGATAGCGCTCGACCAGGACCACGTCCATGCCCAGGTCGGCGGCGCGGAACGCCGCGCTGTAGCCGCCGGGGCCGGCACCCAGCACCAGCAGCTGGCAGTCGATATCGGCGGCGCGGCCGCTGACCGGCGCAGAGGCAGCAGCCGGGGATTTCGTCTTGCCTTCTCCCCCCGGCAGAGGATGGCGCGCAGCGCCGGATGAGGGTTCGGCCGAACGCGCGCCGGCGCTCTCGCCTGTCGTACCCCCACCCCCTACCCCGCTGCCGGTGGGCGAGGGGAGCGCCGCACCGTCCGCCGTCTCCAGCACCGCGATCACCACGCCTTCCGACACCGCGTCGCCCAGCTTGACCCGCAACTCGCGCACCACGCCGGCCGCGGGCGCCGGCACTTCCATGGTCGCCTTGTCGGATTCCAGCGTCACCAGGCCCTGGTCCTTCCGGACCGTGTCGCCCGGCTTGGCCAGCAGTTCGATCACCGGTACGTCATGGTAGTTGCCGATGTCGGGAACCTTGATCTCGATCGTGCGAGTCATCGTGCGGCGTCCTCGGATGCGGTCGCGCTCAGCGCGCGGCGTCGGAATGGGAATCGGGCGCGGGGACCGGTGCGGCGGCGGCCGGCGGCGCGGACTCGCGCAGTGCCTGCAGCGCCTCGGCGCCGGTCAGTCCGAACCAGCTGCGCAGGTGCAGATCGCGCTGCGGGAACGGCAGCTCGATGCCGCGCCTGGCGAGCGCACTGTGCAGCGCCCAGTTGTAGGCGGCGGTGACGCCGCCCGGATGCCGCGTGGCGTCGGCGTTGACCCACACCACCAGCTCGAAATCGAGCGAGGACGCGCCGAAGGCGCTCAGCCAGACCTGCGGCGCATGCGGGCCGTCCTGCGCCAGCGTGTACGGCACCTCGCGCGCCGCCTCGAGTCCGGCCTCGCGCACCTGCTCCTTGTCGCTGCCGTAGGCGACGCCGAACGGCACCTTGATGCGCCGCGTGCCCGCCGTCAGGGTCCAGTTGACCAGACGCCCGCTGACGAACTCGGAGTTCGGCACCAGGATGTCGACGTCGTCGTTGGTGTTGATGCGGGTGGCGCGGATGTTGATGTCGCGCACCTCGCCGTGCACGCCCGAAGCCAGCTCGACGAAGTCGCCCACCTTGAGACTGCGTTCGAACAGCAGGATCAGGCC